>CADBRC010000024.1 GCA_902796985.1 uncultured Spirochaetaceae bacterium | reverse complement strand
TCCAACAGCACCATGCAAAACGCCCGCTATACACCATGTATGACGGGCGTTCAGGCTGTCCCTGCGTGCCTGTTTAAGGCACCCCTGTGTTTTTCCTACGTCTCGAACATCAAAAAGTACGCGGTACCGCTGCCGTCACCGTTCTCCGAGCCGAAGTGTATGGCGATACTGCCGTCCTTCTCGTAGACGTTTCCTTCCAGCAGCTTGGCGCCGCCGTCCTCGCGGATGCGGATTGTGCCGATGAGGAGTGTGGAATACTCCTTGCCGCCGGACGTGGCCGTATACGCGTCCTTGGGCGAGAAGATTGCGTCCGCGTAGATTTCGTCCCCGCTTTCCGTGGTTAACGTGACGAGCGTGTTGTCCTGTATGAGCATCGTGTCAAGCTTCCGCAGCTTGCGGTTCAGCAGGTCGGAATAGTCGTCGGAATCCGCCTTTTCCGGGCGCAGCCTGCCGAAGGGGGTGATTTTGTCCAGGTCGGACGCAGCGTATGCAGTCTGGCTCTTGCGTACTCCCTCGCAGTACCAGGTGCCGTTGAGCGTAAAGCCGCCGTTCTCCGGCTCGAACGCGCCCAGGTCGGTGCTTGCGAGGCTGCCGACCGTGCCCGCCGTGACGATTGCCGTCACCGTCTGGAGCGTGTTTACGTCAAGGAAGTCCACCTTGATTGCGTCTGCGCCGCTCGCCGTGAGCACCACGCGCATGTCGGCGGCAATCGCCCTGCCTACCACGGCGGATGCGGTCTCTTCCGCCCAGTCCGATTCCTGGAATGCGATTTCCGCCATCACGTCGTCCATCTTGGTTCGGTCAACCACCCGCATGTCGGGGCGGGAAGAAAGCACCTGCACGATTTTTGCCGTAAGCGACTCAAGGGCGGCGTTAGAATCCCCGCGCAGGGCGGAGATTTCGGCAACGTGCTGCCTGACGGAAGCCTCGTGCTCAACCACGGCAAGGTCGGTCACGGCAACCGCCGTGCTTGATTTGGAAGAAGATGACTTGCTTCCGCCGCTTTCCGATGAGTCAAAGAAAGCGGACGAACTTGCTGAACCGGAACCGCCCGCGTCCTTCTTGCCTCCGCATGAGGCAAAAAGCAGTGCGGCTGCAAGCGCGCATGCGGCGGCACTCACCGCATATATCTTTGCTGCTTTCATCGTTCTCTCCTATTCCGTGCGGTAGAACTCGCCGCGCACCTGCTTTGCGTTCTGGGCGGAAGACACCGGCACGCTCATCTTGAAGCTCTTCTCGTTCTTGGCGGGGTCTATCATGCTCTTCCAGCTCAGGCGCGTGATGTGCGCCACGTCGCCGGTCAGCCGGTTCACCGTGAGCACGAAGACTTTCTCCTGCGCATTGTAGCGCCAGCGTCCCTGTCCCTTGGACTTGGTGCTCTTGCCGCGGCGGTCGATGCTTTCGATTTCCACCTTTACCGTGGTGTCGTCCACGAACTCCAGCGTGTAGATGTCCGTAATGCCGTTCTGGTACAGCTCGCACTCCCAGATGCCGTTGAACATGCCCTCATTGACCTTCTTGATTTTGCCCACGCCGCTGAACGAGCTGAGCAGGGGCTTGGCAAGGTCTTTGACGACGGAGTTGTACTCGGACCACTTCTTGATTTCCTTGTGGGATGATGCCATGGTGCCGGAAGTCTCCACGTCTATCATCTGCACGACAATCTGGATGAGCTTGTTCTGCGTCACCACGTCGCGCGTCTCGGTGGTGGTCTGCGTCTTCTTTGCGCTGTCGCCGAAGAGCATCCCGGAAATTCCGCCGGACTTCTGCGTGACGGAGGTGTACTCCCTTGTGATGATCTCAGGGTCGTCGGCAATCTCCTTTACGTGCCCTACGACTATGTAGTCCACGTTGAGCATCTTGCCGAGCGTCTTCACGTTGTCCTGGGACATGTAGTCCGAGGTCTGCGAACGGGCAATCTCCGCGAGCGCGGCGTTGGTGTTCTTGCGGTCCACCACCGTGAGCGAGGCGGAGTTGGACATTTCCGCACGGAAGGTGTCCGTGAGGATGGGCATGCGGTCCGCGTACTGCTTGTCCTCCGTGTCAAAGTCAAGAATTGCCACGGTCTGCGCGGACGCAATTCCCATGCTGACTGCCGCGAGCGCGGCAAAAACGCTTTTCCTAAGATTCATTTCATGCCTCCATAAAGAATATGTAATGGTTGCTGTGCCTTTAAAAATCAGAACATCCTGTTAATGAGCTTGACAGCTTTCACCTGATTGTCCATAGCTGAGCACTTTTCATTATAATGAGCATCATCTAAGGTAAAATCAGTAAAAATATCTGCCTGAAGTTCAAGCTTTTCAAAGGTGTTTATGTTTATGATTTGCATCTGTGAGCTTGAAGGCATAAATGTGACCAGTGCGCTTGCGTTCAGCGCTTTTCCGACTTCGGCAGTCTTTTCTTCGCTTGACCAGTCGCTGAGCTGGAACTGATGCTCCTGCATGATTTTTTCAAGCTGGTTTCTGGTAACGAATTTGATGCCAGTTTTTAGAGACAATTGTTGTTTCCATTCAGCTATGGCAGCTTCTTCATCGTTTGAGATCTCATCGGATTCGTTCGTGCAGATTGCTACGACTTTCTTCCCTGAGATTTCATCGGACAGCTTTTCAATACTTGTTGTGTAAGCAGTATACGCGTCTCCTGGCTTTTTATAAAGCTCTTGCCTCAAATAATAAACAACACCACCTAGTATAGCAAGCAGTACAATAAAACCAAAAGTTGGATTCACCTGTTTTTGACTCATAATAATCTCCAAATAATAGTTTAGTTTTCATACCCATTAGAGGGTATGTTTTTAAGCTGTTCGGAAACTCCTGCTTTCCGAGCAGTCCAATTGTTACAATGCCGCAGAAAACCTGTTCGCGGCATTCCGTCTTCTCTGTCAGCGGTCTGCCGCCTTGTATGCGGCAAACTGCTCATAGCAGAACGTGCCGTAGTTCTGCATGATTGCATAGGCTTTGCTCAGTGCCTGTGACGCGAACGTGTAGGCAATGAGTGCTTTCTGCGTCCTGCCCTTCCACCGCAGCGTGACGGGGCGGCAGCCGCCGGAAAGCTGCTTCCCGGGAGCAATCGGATTCAAACGCACTTCCGTTGCGCCCAGGTCTATGACGGTGCTTCCCTGTGCCTTGTTGTAGGCCTTGAACGCCTTGTCGAAGACCCGCCCGCAGAATATGACCGCCGTCCGCTCCCTGCGGAAAATCTCGCCGAGCAGGATTTCCACGAACGGGACGAAGCGGTCGATGTTCTTCGTGTTCACTTCGAATTTCTGCGAACTGTAGGGGAGCAGCTCCAGCTGCAGCTTCTGGGTCAGCACGGCTTCCTTTGCGTCAGCGAACGTTTTGTCGTCCTGGGGAAAGGCACCCGGCAGGGTAATGCCGCTGTCCTTCCAGGGCTTGAGGAACGCCGCCTGCTTTACGTCGAACGGATCGCGGGGGTTGTCTATGCGGTGTATTTTGCCGAAGTCCCGCAGCTCCCGGACGTAGCTTTCTGTGAAAGCCTGCGCGCTCGTGCTGTCATAGCTTTCCCTGCGCTTGGCAAGTTCCTGTTCCGCCCCTTTCGCGTCGCTGCCGGGGTTCAGCATGACAAGGACGGTTTTTGCGTCCCTGTCGCCCACAAAGTGCTGCGGTAGCCCCCTGCATGAAATCCCGATGAGCGGGGCAAGCTGCTTCGCGCTGCTGATTTCCCTTCCCTCATAGAGTTCCGTCAGGTCTTTCGCTATTTGTTCGTCTAATGTCATGCCGTCTGCTCCCCTGCTGTCGGTGAATGTCTTTGCCTAGCCCCGGTCGGACTGCCAGCATTGCCGCGATCAATATTTCTGGAAACAAGGCAGCATTTGACCAATCTGAAGTAGATAGATAAGAACACCACCGATACCAAGCGTGCAGACGTTAACGAAGAAACCGAGCTTAGTCCACTTGTTTCCCTTTTTGTTCACGCCGCTTCCCGTCTTATAGCTACAGCCGCAATAGCGGCAGGTTATGTATTTGCCCATATGTTTCTCCTCTGTGCCTCGCGACACTTTTTAGTATTGTACGAGGATTGTATCACAGAAGAAAAAGGCCGTGGTGGTGTGAACTCACTAATGATTGGTGCGTAAACTCACCAAACTTTGGTGAGTCGGGCGGATGTGGGCGCGGTGTGCGGGCGGCGTTCGCTCCGGGTGGGGCGTGCGTGTGTAGGGGAGAAATAAAACAGGCGGGGAAGCTGCCACTCCGCGTGGCTGCTCCGCCCGCCTGTTTCTGTGATGTCCGCCTGTCAGGACAGCATGGCCGCGTACTTGGCGCGGTCCGCCTCCTGTATGCCTAATGCGTCCATTGCCTGACTGAGGGTCATACTGGTGTTCTTGAGAATATTTCTCAATCCATCTGCCAGTCTCTGCATTCTGCCGTCTGCCAGCCCTTGTTTCCGGGCCTCCTCTTTCATGGCCTCCCTATGGATTTTCTCGAAATCGACTCCAAACAGATACATAACATCTACCTCCGCCTTGTGTTTTCTCATGAAATCCGCAAGCTTCCCGCCCCGGCTTATGCACGCGTCTACTGCCGAATCAACCGCATTCTCCAGCGTCACAATCTCCAGTCCGTCCGCTTCCGTGTACGAACTGCCCGTCAGCGCGTTGTAGAGCGACAGGGCGTTCTCCGGTTCCGCGAACAGGCGGCAGAACAGGCCGTCTTTGTGGTTGGGCCTCGCCTTGCCCCGGATTTTCACACGTGCTTTCCCCCGCCTGCTGCCTGAACGCAGTGGGGCGACCACTCCCTTCCGTTTAGCCATATCGGCCTCCTTTAGTATACTGTGATTTGAAGAAGAAATAAAGGTCTTTCTTCAAAGTTCATCACATATATATATGGTGCCTGAAAGGCATAAATGTAGAATTCACAGGTGGTTTTTCAGAAAAAATTTTTGGTGCGCCGGACGGGGGCGGGCATGATAGTGCCCCTACAGTTCCTTCCAGGAAATATACGCTCCGGAATTATCTGATGCGGGCATGCTTTTGTCGCCTCCGTAGATTACTGCTGTATTTTTAAGGGAAATCCCCGCAGTATTCTTGATTTTCTTTATGTTCGAAAAAAAAGCCGTGTTCATCGTTTCCGAGGCCTTGATTTCGTAGGCATGGAGTTCCGGCCCGTCTTCTTCAAGGACATCGATTTCAACGCCGTTCGAATCGCGCCAGAAATACAGGCCTTCTGTCTTTCCTGCAAAGAGCTGTCGTTTCAGAAGCTCACAGACAATGAAGTTCTCGAATAAAGCTCCCCGCATATAAAACGATTCGATTTGCGAGGGGCTTGTGATGTTCAGCAGGGAAGCGGCAAGTCCTGTGTCATAAAAATAGAGCTTGGGATTCTTTATGATCCGCTTGCCGAAGTTTTTGTAATATGGTTTGAGCAGATAGATTATGTAGCTTGTCTCAAGCACGGACAGCCAGCTTTCCGCTGTTTTTCGGGTGATCCCGGCATCTTCCGCGAGCGACGTGACATTTAAAATCTGTGAGCATCTCCCGGCGCATAATTTGAGGAAGCGTGTGAAAGACGAAAGGTCCGAGATGTTCTTTATCAGCCTGACATCTCTTTCTACGTAGGTCCTGATGTAGGCCGGATAAAAATCCGTCGGCTCGATGTTCTTGTCGTAGATCCGGGGATAGCAGCCTTTGTAAAGCATCTCGTTCAGTGCCTCCGGGCGCAGGGAGGCGCTGTTCAGTTCCGGAATGGAAAAAGGGGCGAGCGTCAGGAGGGCTGTCCTTCCCGCGAGGCTCTGGCTGACGGACTGCATCAGAAGAAGGTTGTGGCTTCCTGTCAGCACATACATGCCGCTTTCATTTATCTCATCGACATGGGTCTGGAGGTAGGAGAGCAGTTCCGGTACCTGTTGGATTTCGTCTATAATCACTTTCTGCCTGTAGACGGCTATAAAGTGCCTGGGGTCTTCCCTCGCCATTTGGCGGATGTCAAGGTCTTCCAAAGAGATATAGGTGTAATCCGAAAGAATGTGTCTTAAAAACGTTGTCTTTCCGCACTGGCGGCATCCTGTGACCGTCACAATGGGAAATGCATTCAAAAGGCCCCGTAGTTTGTTCTCAATGCTCCGTCCTACAATCATGACGGAATTGTATCATGTTTTATGTAATTTGTATACTCGACTACCCAAATTACATAAGTTTTCTGGCAGAGCCGGAGCTTCCTGCACACGATGGTCTGATGAGCGGGGGCGGTTGTAGCCGCGTACTTGGCGCGGTCCGCCTCTCCGGTTCTGTGCCTTACGAGTAGTCGGATTTGATCTTCTCTATGCCCTCAAGGATTTCGGAGCCGAGGGGCAGCCATTCGTATGTACTCCGGATTTCGTCCGCTGCCTTTACGGGGTCCTGTCCGTTCGCGTCAAATGCAGCCTTGTAGTCGGCATAGAGGGTTCCTTTGGCTATGGTGAGCGATACCCCCTCGTTCTGCTCTATGTCCGTTACCGTCCACTTCTTGCCGCCATAGGTCAGGGTCACCGTGTCGTTCTTCTTGAGTATGTGTACGCTCTCTCCGCCTCCCGACTCTGAACCGGTGCAGTAGATGAAGTAGTAGGAGACCTCCATCTTTTTGACCGCTCCTTTTTTGACGGGCATGCCGCCCGATTCGCTTATGGGGGCGGGGGCGTTCCTGCTTGAAGAGGGGGTAAAGAAGATTTCCCCTTTCTTGTTTCCGATGAAGAACTGGCTGATTCCATATATGGAGAAAGAGCCGCCGTTGTTGAACGAGAGCCATTCCGCCGGACTCGTCGTTTTGCTGCCGGAATCGTAGCCCTCCTTGGTTTTCGCACTGACGAAGTACGCGCTCATCGCGTCTATGACCAGTCCCGCGTTCCTGCCCTTGGAGCTCGCGGTGGCCGAAAGTACGTCCATCGTGTTGAATGAGCTGTAGAACATCTCCACGGTCTGTGTTTCCGTCAGCCCCTGGCTGGTCGGCCGGGACAGGGCGGTCTCGGTACAGATCCCCGCGACTACGGCCAGGGCGAACAGCCCTACCGCGCAGATTGTCAAAAGGCTTCTGTGCCGCCTGATCCAGCGTTTCTTTTCCAGCATGGACTGGAAGAGCCTTGTCTCCCTCTGCGCCCTGCGGTCAAATTCCTCGTGGGAGATGTTTGACTTGCGTATCACGCCGATGAGGTTCCCGTCGGGGGCTATGTCACCTTCTTCGGTCAGTCCCAGCTCCCGGTAGAGACTCTTGACGGGGAAGGGGAAGTCTGCGTCCTTGCGGAGCTGCTTTTCTTTCTCCTTCTTTGCCGCCCCCTGTTGCAGGCCCTTGTCTATGTGCCGGGCGAGGGCCTCGTCCAGCCCCCAGACCCTGAGGGCAACCGGGACGTAGTTCCTGTCGTGCAGGTCCTCCTCCCGCTTCTCCGTATCCTCTTCAGGGAAGGGAAGCCCTCCGGTCAAGAGCCGGTATGCTATGGCGGAGCGGGTGAAGGCGTTCGCATCCTTCCCCTCCAGAATCTTGTTTATGTAGAAGCCCTGAAATTCGTTTGACTGCAGGCTCGCCGCCATATCGAAGAGGCTTTCGGGCAGGAAAAGGATTCTCTCGAAATCGGCGGAGATGAATATGCCGCCCGCCCCGACGCGGGGCAGAACAATGCCCTGCGAAGCGGCAGCCTCCATTGCGGAGCAGACCCGCGCACCCGCCAGGTACTCTTTTTCCTTCTCGTCCTTGCCGAAGAAGTCCGAGAGGGGCAGGCCGCTGAAGAGGAAGCCTTCCAGAAGCACGGTCCTGTCGGGCATTCTGCTGCCGGAGAAGGCCCATTTGCTGAATGTCCATGCCTCCTTGTTTCCCTCGGAAGACCTTTCTGCCTTTACGCCTCTTTCACTCAGGCGGTCTGCCAGCCGTGCCTTGGAGAAGGCATCCTGGGTCATCCCCGTGTCCAGGTAAAGGTTTCCGTCTTTGGAGAATACGAGCTGCTTTTTCATTCTTGCTTCCTTAAATATATAGTATAATAAATCGGGTGAATTCTGTCATTAGGACAGGGGATGGGAATCCGTATGTGAATTGCCGGCGGAATGCGCCGGGGGTGACTGCATTTCGAAGTAACCTGTTCTGAAACTGCACTGGCAGGGAAGCTGCCGGCGTTGCCCAAGCCAGTTTCCCGAACAGGTTTATTTTTTTCTGCAAATGTGATATACTGGAAAGCAGGGAGATAAACGCCTATGGCTGACAATACTGATTTGGTGGGACACAGGGTCTTTTTCGTGGGAGCGGACTCCGGCATAATACCGGATGTGTTCCTTGAAGACTTGATTATATACGGAATTGAGACATACCGCATTCATGAGACCTCAACGAAGGCCATGCTTCAGAAGCTGGAGCTGACGGCTCAGCTGTTCCCGTCGTCGATTTTCTTCTTTTATATAGATATGCCCCTTGAGGGAATCCAGTGGTCGGAGCTCATCCTCAAGTTCCTCAAGAACCATCAGGCGGAATCGCACGTCGGCATCATGTATAACAAAAGGTCGATGGACGGCGAGCGGCTTGCCATAGAGAAGCTGTATACTGCAATGAAGATAGACTGCGGCTTCATCCCGCTTAGCCTGCGGCGGGCGCAGAATTTTCCTGTCATACTCCAGCACCTGGAGGGCTGTGGCGTTCGCGGGCAGCGGAAGCACATTCGGGTGCAGTGCGGTCCTGCCAGCACGGCAACTTTCTTCATCCGGGAGGCGGGACGGAGGATTCCCGCCGTGATGATGGATTTCAGTATGAACCATTTCTCATGCATCATCAACGAGGCGGACATAATGCCCCCCTATGACACCCATGAGGACGTTCTCATTCAGGCGAACGGCCTGCGCTTCAGGACGGACTGCAAGAAGATTATGGAGCGTGACTCCGAGGTCGGAAAGCTTTTCGTTTTCGTCTTCCTTCAGAAAGACGGGACGGCTGGTCTTGAGGATGACACCAGGTTCAAAGTTCAGTCCAAAATATATGAGCTTTCCACGGAGGCGACAAAAAACCTGCAGCAGGAGGCTTTCTCGGAGTTCCTCAAGCGCAAGCGGGAGGGAATCACCCTGGAGGCGCTCTGTACTCAGGCAGTCCAGGAAGTCCGCCTCAATAAGGATAAGCACTAGAGCCGGTGCAAAAGTCGGCCTGGACTTTTGGAACGGCCTTGTTAAATACGCGAGCCGCCGGCGGGCGGCTCATTGCGTGGGCTTTCTTTACTGATGATTTAGCCTCTCGGGGCCTTTGCCGGGTCGATGGGCTTGGAGTTCAGGAATACCATCAGGGAAATCTGTGAGGAGCCCTTGATGCTGTCCTTTCCCGCTTCGCCCAGCTTGTCGCCGAAGACCACGTAGTCGCCTTTCTGGACGCTGGTGCTCGCGAGCCCCGTGTAGGCGTAGATGTAGTCCGCCTTGGTCTGCACGAAGACCACCTGCCCGTAGCCCCGGTAGCTTCCCGTATACATGACGATTCCCGCCCGTATGCACTTGACGGTCTCGCTCTCCTTTGCGGTTAGATGCACTCCGCTGACCTTGCCCTGTGTGTAGGTGACGGTCGGCTTTTCCACCGGCCAGGTCAGGCTGGAGTCCCCCAGTTTCTCCGAGTACTTGCGGGGGTCGGAGGAGGGGAGGTCCGGCAGCTGGGCATTGTCCGTGTCCACGTAGCTTACCGGAATCTTGAGCTTCTGCCCCACGCGGAGCTTGCTCTCGTCGTCTATCGAATTCAGCTCCTTGAGCTTGGCGACGGAGATGTCGTTGACTTTGGCGATGTTATAGAAGGTGTCGCCCCTCTGGACTGTATAGGTGTCGTACTGGCGGGCGGCGGGAGAGACAGCTGTCTCTTTCTTGACGATGCTTTGCTGGCCGTCATCTTTCTTCGCGGCTTTTTCTGCCTCTTCTCCCGGAATGGACAGCTTCTGCCCCACGAAGATGATGTTGTCGTTCTTTATGTTGTTCTCTTGTTTCAGGGCCGCGACCGAGACCCCGTATTTCCGGCTGATGGAGTAGAGGGTATCGCCCTTTTCAACCGTGTATGTGGACATCGCCTGCGCAGCAATCAGGGGAATCCCCGCTGCGAGCGCGATGAGGGCACATACAGAAAGTTTCTTTAGGCCGCCGGAAAACAAAGACTTCATACTTCTTCTATTTTCGGCGGAAACGGCGGTTTTATATAGTCTAATAACAGCTTACGCTGAAGGCAGGTTCTTCAGCAGCTTGACCATATACAGCTCTATGTAGCGGCGCAGGGCCGGATGGTTCTTTATCTTGAGCAGGGACGGCGACTCCTCCAGCGACTTTGCCAGACTCTGGATGCGCTCAAGCGACACGTTGTCGTTCTTGAATGTGCGCACGGTCTTGCGGACGTAGTCGCGGATAAGGCTGTTGATGTCCTCGCGGAGGTTCTCGTAGGCCTGCTTGTCCAGACGGTCGTTCCATTCGGCAAGATAGCCCTCCAGCTCCCTGTCCAGGGTACTGGTTGCAGGAACGATCTCGCTCTCCACGTTTGCCGCCTCGGTCCGGATTGCCTTGGCGCGTGAAAGCATGCTGCTCTTGTCATTCGCGTTCAGGGACTGGAGCTTGGCCTCGGATTTCTCCTTGTCCTCGGTGAGAATCTTCTCGGCGACGGTTTCGTAGCCCTTCTTCTTGTCCTTCTTCTTGTTCTTGGCGTTCTTTATCAGGGAAATCAGCCAGGACAAGCCGGGGATCGTATAATAGAAGGGAAGCTTCATCTTTGCGTTGGAATAAATCTCCGCACGGCTTATCAGCAGAAGCTCGCTGTAGGAGACCAGCTCCCCGTTCCTGTAGAGCGTGATGCGGCCCGGCGTGCTGTCTTCAAAGGCAATGACGGGCAGGAAGTGGGCGTGGAGGATGGCATACAGGATGGGGTCGGCAGCGGCAAGCTCCCGCTCCAGACAGCCTTCGAACGCCAGCTGATCTTTCATCTCGGGCAGGGTCTCAAAGCGCTTGAGCGCGAGGTACCACTCCTTACTCAGGCCGTCGCGGATGACCGAACGGGCATCGTTGCACAGGCGCAGGACGACCGCCATGACCTTCTCCTTGAGGATGAAGAATCCTGAGCCGTCGTCAAGCTTGAAGAGCAGCAGTGCGGGCAGGCTGTTGCCGGGTCCCGGGGTGTGCAGCTCCTTGATGTGTTCGTTCAGCTCTTCCTGTGAGTATTCTCCCAGCAGCAGCTTGCCGCGCGAGTCCTTCATGCCTTCTATGTCGGCCTTGTTGAAATAGTAGGGCGGCGAGGCGAGCTTCTGGTCGAACTCCTTGAAGGCCGCCTCCTTCGCGGTCTTCTCGGCGGTCTTGGCCTTATAGTAGGATGCGGTCGTCTCGATGATGAAAATCGACTGGAGGATGTTGATGTCTTCGGTCGTCAGGTCCTTGAGCTTGTTGTAGTCCTGCCTGATGAAGTAACACATCTGGCTCCAGGAGTAGAAGTTGTCACCGTTAATCTTCAGCGCGTCCATCGCATCTTCCGGACGCTGGACGAAGTGGTTGAAGAAGTTCTTTATCGTGAGTTCCTTGCCCGGGTTTGCGTTGGTCAGCTTCTTGAGGAAGTAGTCATGGGACTCCTCCTTGCGGAGCAAGTCCTGAAGCTTCTTGAGGGCAAGCTTTATCAGCATGTTCACGGAAACGGAGGACGGGAAGAGCAGGTCGGGGATGCCTTTTCCGAAGTCCATCGCATAGAGCGTCTTGTCGGATGCATCCCTGCCGTCCAGGAAGTTCATTATCTGCTCGCCGCCCTGAACCTTGGTGACGATGTTCGTCGGAACGTTTTTGGGGATGTCGTTCGTGTTGGGGAACGGAATCGAGATGTTTACGTCTATGTCCTTGTAGCGGTCGGCGTATTGCTCGATGAACGAGGATATGACGAAAATCGTCTGGGACCCCTGGGACTTGCTCGTTATGACGACCTGCCGGGAGCTGGACAGCTTCTTGAGTTCTCCTTCCAGAGTTTCGTCAGTGCTTCCCAGATAGGCCTGCAAACCAGCGTTCTCGTTGATGTGGTGTTGGGCATAGGAGCGCACGTAATCGGCGAATTCGCTGAAATCTATGACCGCACTGCGCTGCTTTGCGGAAAATCCCTTCAATAACGTAAAGATGTTCGACGTAACTTCTGATTCAGCCATAATAACCCCAGCTATAGTATATCTTATTTTTTCGGCAGTAACAAGTGGCAAATTAAGGGGGAAGCCCGATTTGCGCTGGCCGTGGGGCTTCGCTGGCCGTTGCCTAGAGGCTTCGCTGGCGGTTGCCTTGAAGCTCCGCTGGCGGTTGCCTTGAAGCTCCGCTG
>CADBRC010000023.1 GCA_902796985.1 uncultured Spirochaetaceae bacterium | reverse complement strand
TAAAGGCTCTAGCTGATGGTACCCGCAAGGCCGGGATTGAATTCTAGGAGAGGCTATGGAACGCCAGAATAACAGGGATAAAGACAGGGAAAGAAAGCCCGCCGATGATTTTGTGGAGAAGCTGGTTAAGCTGAACCGCACCTCCGTGACCAAGAAGGGTGGCCGCAAGATGGCTTTCTCTGCTCTGACGGTCGTTGGGGATCAGAAGGGCAAAATTGGCTTCGGTTACGGAAAGGCCAACGATGTTTCTGAGGCTATTCGTAAGAGCATAGAGAAGGCAAGGGCAAACCTTATTACTGTGCCGATGAAGAACGGGACCATTCCCCATGAGGTTATCGGCAAGTTCAACAGTTCGGAAGTTCTGTTGAAGCCCGCCTGCCCGGGAACCGGAGTTAAGGCTGGTGGTGCTGTCCGTGCTGTCATGGATGCTGCTGGGATTACGGATGTTATTTCTAAGGCTCAGGGATCCAGGACTTCTGTGAATGTTATCCGTGCGACCTTCGATGCCGTGTCCAAGATGATGGATGCGGGCAAGGTCTCCAATAGCCGCGGAAAATCACTTAACGATATGTGGGGCTGATTATGGCGAAGAAATTACGTGTCACGCTCGTCAGGAGCGTGATTGGGCAGAAGGCTGAGAAAAAGGCCACGGTCCGCAGCCTCGGGCTTAGGAAGATTAGTTCTTCCAACGAGTTGGACGACAATCCCGCCATCCGTGGTATGGTGAAGTCGGTTTCTCATTTGGTAAAGGTTGAGGAGATAGACTAATGGCTGATTTTGAATTGCATGCTCCGGCTGGCGCGAACAAGAAGAAGCGCATCGTGGGACGTGGCTCCTCCTCCGGTCGTGGAACGACCGCTGGAAGGGGAAACAAGGGTCAGCAGTCCCGCTCCGGCGGAAAGACTTATGTCGGCTTTGAGGGTGGCCAGATGCCTCTCTACCGCCGGATTGCCCAGAGGGGATTCTCAAACTATCCTTTCAAGAAGGTTTACGAGGTGTTCAATCTCCGTGACCTGGATGCCAGGTATTCTGATGGGGAGACCGTTGACAGGGAGAGCCTTGTCAAGAAGGGGCTCCTTAAGAAGACCTCGGCTCTCCTCAAGATTCTTGGAGACGGAGATTTGACAAAGAAGCTCACTGTCAACGTTGACAAGGTTTCAGCCTCCGCCAAGGAGAAGATTGAGAAGGCTGGTGGCAGCGTAACTGTCGCTGCTCCTGCCGAAGAGAAGGCTGACAAGTAGGGTTGGAGTTTTAAATGGCAAACAATCCTGTGGCTAATATGTTCAAGGTTAAGGAGCTGCGTGACCGCATGCTCTTTACCTTGCTCATCCTTGCAATATTCCGTCTCGGAAGCGTCCTGACCATACCGGGGATTGACGCTTCCCTGCTCCTGCAGTACTTCAACAGCCTTGCAAGCGGTGCGGAGAGCGCGTTTGCCAGCTATATGGACTTTTTTGCGGGCGGCGCGTTCGAGCGGTTCTCTGTGTTCATGCTGGGGGTCATGCCCTACATCTCTACGCAGATTATCATGCAGCTCGCGCTGGTCATCTTTCCGTCGCTTAAAAGGATAGCTCAGGAAGAGGGCGGTCAGCAGCGTGTTGCCTGGTGGACGAGGGTCGGAACGATTTTCGTCTGCCTCGTTCAGTCTTACGCACTGACCGTGTATGCGGATGCCATCAACCAGCAGGTTCCGGGCGCGATTGTCTTTGACAGCAAGGTGTACTTCGATATCCTCGCTGTTCTGACGGTTACGACCGGATCCATGATTACCGTGTGGCTGGGAGACCAGATTACCGCACATGGAATCGGAAACGGCATTTCCATGCTGATTTTCGCCGGTATCGTGGCCCGTATCCCCAATGCTGTGTACGAGCTTGGCAAGTCCGTCTCTAACGGCGACATAAACATTGTGTTCGTTATCGTGGCACTCTTGATGTATGTCGTTATCATCGGCCTTGTCGTCTATGAGCAGTCTGGCGAGCGGAAAATTGCAGTCCACTACGCCAAGCGTGTCGTCGGGCGCAAGATGTATGGCGGTCAGAGCACCTACATACCGTTCAAGATTAACCCGTCGGGAGTCATCCCGATAATCTTTGCGTCCGCGTTCTTGACCTTCCCGCTCCAGATAGCGAACAGCTTCTCTAACAGGGCAACCTGGCTGATGAAGCTGTCGGCGGCCTTGAATCCGCTCGGCGTGTGGTATAACGTAATTCAGGTCTTGTTGATTATATTCTTCGCATACTTCTACACTCAGGTAACCCTGAACCCCACTGAAATCGCGAAGAACATCCGTGAGAACGGCGGTTCCATTCCCGGAATCAGAACCGATAAGACTGAGGAATATCTTCAGAGGGTGTTGAACCGTCTGATTTTGCCCGGTTCATTGTATCTGGCCGTGATTGCCGTCCTTCCGACGATAATCCAGCTGATTTTCAAATTCCCGTCATCCATCGCCATGCTGATGGGAGGCACTTCACTCCTCATTCTCGTGGGGGTGGATTTGGATACGATGTCCCAGGTTGAGGCCCTCCTCAAGATGCATCACCATGATGGCTTCACGAGGAAGGGAATTAGGCCCAAAAGCTTGTAGAATTCGACAGAATTCTCGGTCTAGGGGCTAGATTAAATTGAAATAATTATGATATAATTCCACACCCTTAAAGGTGGATGTGTCATACTGGGTTGTAGTCCATGGCGGGTCACTCCCGCTTCGGACTGCCATGATTCAGTGTGTATTGTATCATATATTATTCAGGGGGACTTTTATGAAAGTTAGAACCAGCGTAAAGCCCATTTGCGACAAGTGCAAGGTAATCAGGCGAAACGGAGTAATCCGTATCATCTGTTCAAATCCCAAGCATAAGCAGCGACAGGGTTGAGGAGTAACTGATGGCTCGTATTTCGGGAGTTGACCTCCCAAACAAGCACGTCAACATCGCGTTGACCTATATCTATGGTATCGGACGTTCTGCTGCTAACCATCTGTGTGAGATTACGAAAATTGATCCCAACAGGATGATTAACGACTTGTCAGAAGATGAGCTGTCTTCCTTGCGCAAGGCAATCGATGACAACTACAAGACGGAGGGACGTCTCCGCTCCGAGATCGGCTTGAACATCAAGCGTCTCATTGATATCGGAAGCTATCGTGGACTTCGCCATAAGAAGGGCTTGCCCGTGCGTGGCCAGCGCACCCGCACGAACTCACGCACTCGCAAAGGTAAGAAGAAGACCGTTGCGAACAAGAAGAAAGCATAAGGCGGGGGTAAGTAAATTCTATGGCAACTGTAAAGAAGAGAAAAGAGAAGAAGAGTGTTTACGAAGGCAACGTATACATTCAGGCGAGCTTCAACAATACCATCGTAACCATCACGGATTTACGGGGAAATGCCATTTCTTGGGCATCTTCCGGTGGCTTGGGCTTCAGGGGCGCAAAGAAGTCTACTCCTTTCGCCGCGCAGACTGTTTGTGAGTCTGCCGTCCAGAAGGCTGCCAGCTACGGAATCCGTGAGGTGCATGTCTTTGTGAAGGGACCGGGAATCGGACGCGAGAACGCCATTCGTTGTTTGGGTAACCTTGGGCTGAAGGTGAAGTCTATTTCAGATGTCACCCCTATTCCGCACAATGGCTGCCGCCCCCGCAAGACCCGCCGCATGTAGGAAGGTCTTTGCAAGGGTTCAAGGTGTACAGGTCTGCCGTTGGACCGGCGGATCTTGCCGACGAAAAGGAACGGCTCGTGTGTGAGCTCAATTCTAAATGATAAGGAGTTCTGATGGCTCGCAAAAATCTGCTCGAGGGTTTTAAAAAACCGAAAACTATCACATTCGAGCACTTGGAGACTAATCCGAATTATGGGAAATTCACGGCGTATCCGTTTGAGCCGGGATTCGGAACGACGGTGGGGAATACGCTCCGCCGTGTCCTCCTGTCCTCAATCCAGGGATATGCGATTTCTTCCATTCGGATTACCTCCTATGATGGGGATGATGTTCCTCATGTTATTTCCAGTGAATTCGAGAAAATTCCGAATGTCTCTGAGGATACGCTGGAAGTAATAAATAGCTTGAAACAGATTCGTTTGCGTTTGCCGAGGGATGTCGAGCAGGATACAATCGTCTACGAGTTCAAAGGCCCTGCAACTATAACGGGCAAGGACTTTGAAAAAGAAGGGCAGCTTGAGGTTTGCACGGAAGAATCGAAGAATTTGGTAGTTTTCACAATGATGGAAGGTGCCAAGCTCGATGTGGAAATCCAGGTTGACCTCGGAAGAGGGTATATTCCTGCCGAAGTAAATCAGCATTACATCGATGTTGTCGGTTCAATAGCGATGGACTGCATATTTACGCCTGTACCCAAGGTGAAATATTCTATTGAGCCTTGCCGTGTAGGTCAGCGGAACGACTACGACAAACTGATTCTTGAGATCCATACTGACGGAAGCATCAAACCGGAGGATGCGCTTGGGGAGGCAGCGAAGATAGCGAAGGAGTATTTCGCCGTGTTCGTGAACTTCAACGAGAGCGAGTATGCCGGTGCGGATGATCTTGATGAGGGTGATGAGAGTATAAAGAGCCTCTTGAATACCCCGGTCGAGGAGCTGGAGCTTTCTGTCCGTAGCTCAAACTGTCTCAAGAACGCTAACATTCACACTATCGGTGAATTAACAAGAAAGACGGAAGATGATATAACGAAGACCCGCAACTTCGGCAAGAAGAGTCTTGAGGAAATCAAGTCCAAGCTTGAGGAGCACGGTCTGACATTGGGAATGACTGATTACAGTCACCTGAAGGATATCAACCTCCACAAAAATAAGGACGAGAACGAATGAACCACATGAATGGATTTAATCCGCTTTCGCGTAAGGCCGCCCACAGGCGTGCCATGTTGCGCAATATGGTGACCTCGCTTTTCAGGTATGAGCGTATCACCACGACCAAGGCGAAGGCTCAGGAGGTCCGCAGGGCTGCCGAGAAGCTGATTACGCGCGCGAAGGTCAACAACTATCACAACCAGAGAATTGCCGCCAAGTTTATCGCTGACGACAAGATTCTCTATAAGCTTTTCAATGACATAGCCCCGCGTATGTCCAAACCGACTGAGGACGGCAAGGAGCGCAAGGGCGGATATACCCGCATCCTTAAGCTGGGCTTCCGCCAGGGTGATGCCGCCGATATCGTCATTCTTGAGCTTGTTGATTACCAGCTCCCCGAGGAGAAGGAGTCCAAGAGCGAGAAGAAGGCCGCTGCCGGAGGAAAGGAGTAAGTTATGTCTAAAGCACATCGCGGAACTGGTGTCCGCAAAGAGCCCAACCACGGAAGGGGAAGCTGCCCCATTTGCGGGAAGACCCAGGTTAAGGTTCTTTACGAGAAGGAAGTTGACGGAAAGAAGGTGAAGGTCTGCAAGGTTTGTAGCGCCCACCTGAAGAATGAGGCTAAGAAGGCCGAGAAGGCTGCCAAGAAAGCAGCCGCTGCCGCAGCACCCGCAGCAGAGGCTGCTCCTGCTGCCGCTGAGTAAGTTGGCCAGGGCTGAAAGCCTTGCTTCAAGCCGCTCCAGTTGTTGGGGCGGCGTTTTTTTTTATAAAAACAGTAGAAATCATATTTACTTCATTTTGATAATCTTTATAATAGAAGCGTTTGGAGGAAACGAATATGAAGAAAAATCTTATCTGTGTGGCGGCGTTGCTTTCTTCCGCTGCATTGTTTCTCTGTTCCTGCGGTACCAAGACGTCGGACACAATTAAGGTCGGAGGCATAGCTCCGCTTTCCGGAAGCTATACGGCTTACGGGCTTGAGTGCAAGAAGGGCGTAGACCTGGCCGTTGAGGAGATCAACAAGGCCGGCGGTGTTCTTGGCAAGAACATCGAGTACATCTGCGAGGATGACGAAGGTGACGGGGCAAAGTCCGTCAACGCCTACAAGAAGCTGACGACCAAAGATGGTGTCCGTCTGATTATCGGTTCTCTGACTTCCGGTGCAACCATTTCCATAACGAGCCTGTCTCAGGCTAACAAGGTCGTGCAGATTGCTCCTGCCGCGACCGCCGTCGAAGTGACCAACGCAGGTAACTATATTTACCGTGCCTGTTATACTGATCCCTTCCAGGGGCGTGTCTGCGGCAAGTTTGCCGCTAAAAACCTCTCTGCCCAGACTGCCGCAATCCTGTACGATGTTGGCAACGACTATTCCGTTGGACTGACTGAGAACTTTATTAATGAGTACACGGCTAACGGCGGCAAGGTTGTCGCCAAGGAATCCTACAGCACCGGTGACAAGGACTTCAATGCCCAGATTACTAAGATAAAGCAGTCTAATCCCGCCATAGTTTACCTTCCCGATTACTATGGCACGGTCGCCCTCATTGCCAAGCAGCTCCGTGCACAGGGCGTGACGGTTCCGATCGTTGGCGCTGACGGATGGGACGGACTGACCGGAAATGCTGGAGAGGAGATGCTTCCCGGTTACTATTCCAACCACTATGCGACTGACAGCGACAGCCAGAAGGTTAAGTCCTTTGTCTCTTCGTTCAAATCCAAGTACGGCGAGAATCCCAATGCCTTTGCGGCTCTGGGGTATGACAGCATGTACATGCTCCGCGATGCGATTGAGAGAGCCGGTACTGCCGATGCCCCGGCCGTGCGTGATGCTTTGGACAAAACCGACGGTGACTACGTGACCGGACATCTGACGTTTGATGATAAGCATAACCCGATTAAGTCTGCGGTCATGCTCAAGCTTTCCATCGGCTCCGGCGGTCAGCTTGAAACTTCTTATGAGGCTACGGTCGATATTAATTAACGTTCTTCGTTAATTTTTTCCCCGGTCAGTCAACGAGCAGCAGACACTTGTTGATTATCTCCCGCTCCAGTTTTTTTCCGCCCCTTTTGTCGCTTGGCGTGGCGGCGGGAGAAAACTGGAGCGCATGGTCGTTATGAAAGCGGTTTTTTGGGTGTCTGTACCGTTCTCTTCTTCCAGATGTTTGTTCTGGGTGTTTAGTTCCTTGTTTTCATCCTCGAACATCGAGCCAAGATCTTCGGCATCTTTTTTCTCTCTTTTCAAGACGGAGATTCTGTTCTTATTTTTCTGGGTGAGGGTAGCCAGGGTGTCCTGCATCTGTACGGCGAGGGACTTGGCGTACAAGCCCTTTCCGGTCTTGGCAATGCTGGCGAGGCCTTGTGATCGCATTTCTGCCTCTGGGAATCCGTCTTTAAGGATCATATCAGATATAATAACGAAAAAATATCCCGGGCAATCAAAAAAAATTTGACAATGGGCGGTGGCGGGGTTATAATTAAACCATAATATAACCCCTAGGGAGGCCAACTTTTGGCAAAAGTAGAGCTGAAGGGTATTGGTAAGATTTACGATGGCAACGTGCGTGCCGTCCAGAACGCCAATATCACTATCGAAGACAAGGAGTTCTGCGTATTCGTAGGACCCTCTGGATGCGGTAAGTCAACGACTCTCCGCATGGTTGCTGGTCTGGAAGACATAAGCGAAGGTGAGCTGTGGATTGACGGCGACCTGATGAACGATGTTCCGCCGAAAGACAGGAACATTGCGATGGTTTTCCAGAATTACGCTTTGTATCCGCACATGACGGTATACGACAACATGGCGTTCGGTCTTAAGATTCGCAAGATGGACAAGGCCGAGATTCAGCGTCGTGTTGATGATGCAGCGAAGATTCTTGGTTTGACGCAGTATCTCGATCGCAAACCGAAGGCACTTTCAGGAGGACAGAGGCAGCGTGTCGCAGTTGGCCGTGCCATCGTCCGTAATCCGAAGGTATTCCTTTTTGACGAGCCGCTTTCAAACCTTGACGCAAAGCTTCGTGTTACGATGCGCGGAGAGATTGCCGCATTGCACCAGCGCCTTGGTGCGACGATGATTTACGTTACCCATGACCAGAT
The DNA here is from genome assembly GCA_902796985.1 of uncultured Spirochaetaceae bacterium. GTDB lineage: Bacteria > Spirochaetota > Spirochaetia > Treponematales > Treponemataceae > Treponema_D. The sequence goes on along the minus strand of CADBRC010000023.1, from coordinate 5,513 downwards.
TGAGGCCATGACGATGGGAACGAAGATTGTCGTTATGAAGGATGGACATGTTCAGCAGATTGGAGAGCCTCTCTACCTGTACAACCATCCTATCAACAAGTTCGTGGCCGGATTTATCGGTTCGCCGCCAATGAACTTCCTGACTGTGACTGTGAAGAAAGTCGGTGACAAGATTGTTGTTGACGAGGGGTCTTTCTCTATTACCCCGACTGCAGACCAGCAGGAGAAGCTGAAGGCCTATGTCGGTAAGGAGATTTACTTCGGAGTAAGGCCAGAGGATCTTGAGTATCAGGAGTCTCCAGCTGCAGAGAACAATATGCAGATGAAGATTACAAACAAGGAGCCTCTGGGAGCTGAAACGCACCTCTTCCTTGCCACGAAGGGTCAGAATATCGTTGCGCGCGTTCAGGCCGCTGCGAAGGAAGGCTTCAAGCTTGGTGAGACGGTGAACTTCAGGCCGAGGATTGACAGGTGCAAGTTCTTCGTGAAGAATCCTGAGGATTTGGACGAGGAGAAGAACATCTGTGAGAAAATCGATGCTCCTTGGCTGACTAACCCGTTGACGGGCAAAGTCGGTTACGACAAGATCGAGGGCGATGCTGCTGCCAACTCATAAGTTCTAGGTAGCAGGGCAATGCGCTGACAGGGCCGCCGGGTAAAACCGGTGGCCCTCTTCGTTTTAAATGCGGCTGGGAGCTGTTGTACGTGTGGTAGGAGATGGACTGTCAGTTACAGGGCCGGCAGGAGCTGCGGACGATTACTTCGCTGTCTACGTAGCTGACTTCGGGCGTTTCCTTGCCTTCGATGCGGTCTATTGTCAGAGAGATTATCTTTTCCCCAAAATTGTCGTAGTCATAGTCTACCGAGGTTAAGTGGGGGGTGAGCAATGTTGCTATGTAAGTGTTGTCGAAGCTGGCCAGTCCTATGTCGTCAGGAACTTTCATTCCGTGCTCGGCGATGGCCCTCAGCACCCCGACAGCGGCGAAGTCGTTTATCGCGATGATTGCGTCGGGTTTCTCCCCGCTTTCCAGTATTTCGTTCGCTGTACGCTGGCCTTCTTCCGCATTGTAGTCCGACGGCCTGTCCAGTTCCGGGCAATAGGGGAGTCCATAGTGTTCCAGTTCCTGCCGAAATACATTCTTGCGCCATGCGGTGAAAGCGACCGAGTCTTTTCCGCCGGCAAACGCTATCCGCTTGTATCCGCATGAAACGAGGTATGACATCAGCTTCTTCATCGCGGTTTCACCGTTTATCTCTATTCTGGTGCATCCCGTGCCCTGCATGGTTCCGACCATGATGACGGGAATCCGGGAGTTGACGGAACGGAGCTTTACCTTGAACTCGGTTTCTTCTTGATTTGAGTCCACGGAGCCTCCGAGCATGATGATAGCGTCCACTTGCTGTCTTTCCAGCTTTTCCAGCAGTTCTATCTCCTTCTTCTGTTCGCTGAATGAGTCCATCATCAGCAAGGTGTAGCCCCGCCCGTTCGCGCTCTTCTCGCAGGCTGCGAAGACCGCCGAGTAGTAGGGGTTGCAGATGTCCGCAACGATGAATCCTATTTGCATGGTCTGGGTCTGAATGAGGCTCCGGGCAAGCATATTCGGCTGAAAGTCATATTTGTCTATGACCCGGAGAATTTCCTTCTTTTTGTCTTCCCTGACGTTTGCGCTGCCGGTGAGTACGCGTGAAACCGTCGAGATTGAGACTCCCGCCTCCCGGGCGATGTCCCGTATTGTTATGTTCTTACCCATCTCTTCTATTGTAGCTTATCTTGCCAATTTTTGCAAACGTTTTCAAAAAATCGTCTCCGCAGTCCTGCCCCCCTGTAGTCAGCCCTTTCTTTCTCCGATAAATAAGCAGAGCTATGCCTGAATTTTTCCTGCGGGACTGGGACATACCGCTTTGGGTGCACAACCTTATAGCTGCCGGTAACCTCCTCTTCCTCATCTTTGTCCTTTTCTTTGAGCGAAAGGAGTCCCGCCGCCGCTTCGTCTGGATCCTTATCCTCTTTTTTCTGCCCAATGGGGTGGGGATGGTCCTGTACATATTGTTCAGCGGGCATATCTTTGCAGCTACCAGAAGAATGAGGGATCTGAATGAGACCGCCGGTCAATTTTCCGCCCCCATGCGCGAGCGGCAAAAGAAGATGCTTGCCCAGAAGCGGACTTCGCTGCCCAATCACGTCATTAAGAACTTCATGCCGCTCGTGGACATGAACCTTACGGACGGGAACAGCCTCTTGACTTATGCGGAGAACGCCTCGGTGTTTACCTACGGTGCGGCCTTTTTCGATGACCTCTGTGCGGAGCTGGAGGCTGCCAAACACAGTATTACCATGGAGTTCTTCATCTACCGGCAGGATCAGATAGGCACGCGGGTGATGGAGATCCTCTGCAGGAAGGCGCGGGAAGGAGTTGATGTCAAGCTTCTGTACGATGACCTGGGCTGCTTTATGACTCGGGTCCGCTTCTTTCGCAGATTGGATGCGGCGGGGGGCAAGAGCCGGCCTTTCTTCCTTGTTCGCGTCGGCCTCCCCCTGACGCTGAATTACCGGAACCACCGCAAGGTTGTCATAATAGACAGCAACAAGGCCTACATCGGCGGGATGAACCTGGCGGACGAGTACGCCAACTGGAATCCCCGAAGGAGACTCAACTGGCGGGACACGATGGTCAGGCTGGAGGGCAGCTGCGTCCTTGCCATGCAGGCGAACTTTCTGGGTGACTGGTACTCGCAGGAAGCCTGGGTCAACCGTCCTAAAACGATAGAGTCCATGCTTCGCTACTTCCCGCCGTCTTTTGCTGAGCGGCTCCTTGATATGTCCGGTGCCGGGGAAGGGGAGAAGGGGGACTTCATGCAGGAAGTCTTCTCTAAGGACAGGATAGCGACACAGGTCATCACAAATGACCCAAGCGACAGCAAGAAAGCGAACATAGAGGACGCTTTCATCCGCATGATAATGAGCGCGAGGAAGAGCGTCTATATAGAGACTCCCTACTTTACGCCTGACGAAGAGTTTCAGAATGCGCTCAGGATAGCCGCATACTCGGGGGTCAGGATAAGCATAGTGATTCCCGGGGCATGGGACAAATTTTTCATGAAAGCTGCTTCGTCGGATTTTGCCAGGGAGATGTGCGCGGACGGAATCCGCTTCTACATCTACCCGGGCTTCATTCATTCCAAGATGCTGAGCGTGGACGGGAAAATTTCTTCCATCGGGACGACGAATATAGACACCCGGAGCTTCTCCCTCCACTTCGAGGAGAACATCCTCTTCTATGACGAGCGCTTTACTGCCCGCTGCGACGCGATAATCGAGCGGGACATGCGGCATTCGCAGGCTGTGACCAAGGACTTCTTTGACCAGAAACCACTGCCAGTCCGTGCTTTCTGGTCATTCTGCCGCCTCTTCTCGCCCCTGCTGTAGGGCGAGGTTCGGCTACTCTGATTTCTTGCCTTTGGGAAGGCCCTTTATCTTGTCAAAGAGTTTTCCTGCTGCGTCACCGGCTGCGTTCGTGATGCCGCTTGCAGCCTCGCTGTCGCCGAGCTTGTCTTCCAGCGCCTCCTGAAGCTTGCCTTTGCCCAGCTCAGTTATGCGGTCTTGGATCTCCTGCTTTTTGGCCTCGAGTATCCCCTGCATGGAGTTTAGGTCAGTGTTTGCCAGGTCTATACCTTCTTCTATGCCGAGGAACTCCTTAGCCTTGTTGAAGTAGGCGTTGGAGGAGTTGTTTATCTCCTCGTTCAGCCGGGCGAGGGCCTTGTCCTTGGCCTCGTTTCCAATTCCTTTGACAATTGCTGTCAGGGATTCGGTGAACTTGTCGGCGAAATCTCCCAACAGCTGCAGGTTCATTCCCTCAAGCTCCGAGAAGTCCAGGTTGAAGCCGACGAGCAGGGTCTTTATGGCATCAAGGGCCTCCTGATAGTACTTGCTGATTATCGCACTCGCAAAGCCGTCCGTCGTCATCTTAATCGGGGTCAGGTCAACGGAGCCGCCTGCGCTGAGGAAGCCGCTGCCCGCAGCCGCACTCAGCGAGACTTTTGCAAGACCTTCCAACGAGGGAACGCCGCTTTTGAGGGCGACCTTTGCCCCGTCGAACAATGCTTTGATGCCGTCCCCTGTGTAGTCAGCCTTAATGAGGGGCTCCGTACTTGCAGACCTGGTGTCCAGCACGAGCTTGGCCGCGTGGTTGATTCCCGCAAGGGTGAAGTTCCCGTTGACCTTTGTCGTCTTGTTCCGGGCGTTCTGGTCGTTCGTAATCTCTTCTATCGTCGCATCGAATCCTTCGCCACTGACGAAAGCCTTCTCAATCAGGAAGGTCGGATTGTTGTCGCCAAACCAGAAGGTCGTCCCTGCGAGCCGGTTGGAACCCTCCTTTTTCTTGCTTGTGTCCGCTTTCTTTTTGTCTGCCTCGGCGAGCACTGTCTGGGTCACGCTGTTCTGCTTTATCTGCTCCGCGTAGTATATCCCTTTCTTGACATAGGGATAATAATCGCCGAGCATGCTGTAGGCGACGGTCTCAAGTGCGTCATTCAGCAGGAGCCTGGCGTTTTTTACCGTGTCCACGATGGCGGTCAGCCTCGCCTTCAGCATATCCTTGTCAGCTTTGACTGCGTTCGTTATGGCTTCCGTCGTGTCCTTTACGCCGTTCGCATCCGCCAGCACCTCGTCCTTGAGGGCCTTTGCGCTCTCGCCGAGTGCCTTGGTGTCGTTCGCAATCGAATTTATCGTCGTGATGTATTCCTGCAGGACGGCCGGGTCGCTTATCTTCTTTACATCGATGGCCTGAATCTTTTTGACGGAGGCCTTGTAGTCCTCCACCTTTCCTTTTACTTCGTCCGGCTTACCCGTCCACTTGGTCACGAGGCCCTCCACCTGGGTCTGGGCGGACTTAGCCTTGTCTATGCTCGTAATCTGCGAGCGGAGGTTTGAGACGATGGACTCTACGTCCGAACCGCCGAGCAGGTCTACCGCCTGGTTCTGCAAGTCAGTCAGCGCAGCCTGCGATCCGGCCTTGAGGTTTTTGACGAACTCGCTGTCCGCAAAGGACTCCTGTGTCTCCGGCTCCTTCTTTTTTTTCTTGTCTTCGGGCAGCTCGCAGCTTGTCGTCCGGTCTGTATTGAACTTGATGCCCCTCAGCTCCAGGTTTTCTGCGTCGAACTTGCCGCGCAGGGCCTGTGTCAGGTTGAAGTTCAGGTCCAGTTTGTCGAACTGCACTATGTTCTTCATTACGGAATCCTTGTTGCCGACCGCCACATCCTGTATCGTCAGCGATGCGCCGAGCAGCTTCAGGTCCACGGAGCCGATGTCCACCTTCGCGCCCACAGCGTCCTGAGCCACGCTGGTCAGGACCTTCTTGAGCAGGGGGTTCTTTATCGCCGTGAATGCGGAGACAAGGAAAGCGATGAATACGATGACTGCTACGAATGGCAGCAGCATGAAGCGGCCCTTGTGGCTTTCTATGTCCTTGGCAAGGGAGCGGAGTCGTTTTATCTCCCGCTTGGAGAAGAGCCTG
>CADBRC010000022.1 GCA_902796985.1 uncultured Spirochaetaceae bacterium | reverse complement strand
CATGGCGCGGTCAGGGGTTGCCTCCCGCCGGGCGAGCGAGGCGATAATCGCCGAAGGCCGGGTCACGGTAAACGGCCAGACAGTCACGGAGCCGGGGACCAAGGTGGGCCCGGGCGATGTCGTCATGGTGGACGGCAGGGAAATCCAGCCTGAGGCAGAAAAGCATTATGTACTTCTGAACAAGCCCGCAGGCTACGTCTGCTCTCTCTCGGACGAGCAGGGACGCCCTGTTGCAGCCGACATCCTTAAGGAAGTCTACAGCGAGCGGCTGTACAACGTGGGCCGCCTGGACATGTTCTCCTGCGGCCTCATCATTTTCACGAACGATGGAGACTTTGCGGCAAAGCTTTCCCATCCGTCCGCCGAGATGGAAAAGGAATACATCGTAGACTCAAGCCTGCCGCTCCCCCGCCGCCTTGCAAAGGACTTTATGGACGGCATCCGCATAGACGGAGTTTTCTACCGGGCTCGTGAAGCCGAAGAGCTGAACGCCCGCCGCCTGCGCGTCGTCCTTGTGGAAGGCAAGAACCGCGAGATCCGCCGGGTGTTCGAGCATTACGGGGTGGGCATCAAGCGGCTCATACGGGTCCGCATCGGCAACGTGGGGATAGACGGCCTGGGCGAAGGCCGCTTCCGTGAGCTCAATTCCAGGGAGGTCTCCGGCCTGCTCCGCCTGTGCAGGAGCGGCCAGTACTAGCCCGCCCGGACAGCTTTAGTGCTGGGGAAAACGGCCAAATTTGCCGATAAGAACTTGACGGCAAGGGCTTATGATGTTAGAATAAGTTTAATGAAAGTTGATATACTTCCATTTTTACCTTAATAAAAAAACTAGGGATTGCACGGGAGTTCGTCGTGGCGCTGGATGACAGTTTTGCGTACCTTCCTCTTTATGGGGTTGCTGCCTTATCATTGATTCTCTTGGTTCTTGTTTCTGCTATAAAGAAGAAGGGATCTGCCCGTATCAGCTCCGTCATGTACATGTCCCTCGTCATACTGTTCATCTGCAGCATTATAGCTGCCTTCATAAAGCAGCAGGAAGAGCCGGGAACAATCGGGAACGGTTTCATCGTATTCAGCGTCGGGGTTCTTGCCGCCGCCGTCCTCTCCATTCCCTACTGCATCATGCTCCTTACCTTCGAGCCCAAGGAAATCCGTAAGCTCGTTCCCCGTTCCGTCAACAGGAGGCTGGAGGAGGCCGACAGGCTCCGGCAGAGGGAGGAGAGCCAGGCTGGCGCCGATGCGTCCGGCGCATACGACACGAAAATCCTTGAGCTCAGCCGAGAATTCATGCTGGAGGCGTCCAAGTCCTACGAGGGCGAGGACGGCATGCAGGGCCTGCTCGACAACATCAACAAGACGATTATGGAGCAGATAAAGGCTGACGGAGGAGCCATCCTGATGGTCGATGACTTCGAGGATCTGGTCACCGTCAAAGCCTTTGAGGGCGACTTCCCCCCGCCCTACAAGCTGCCCAACGATATGCCCCACAAGCCCGTCCGCGTTGCGACGAACTTCAAATTCGCCTCATTCCCCCTCCGCGACAACATCTTCGGTGAGGTTGCCTCGTCAGGCGTGGCGGAACTCATCACGAACCCCAACGCAGACACGAGGATTTACCAGAACGGACCGGAGGAGTTCCTGGAGTGCGGCAGCTACATCGTCGTCCCGATGAAGATACAGGATACGGTCATAGGAGTAACGGCATTCGCCCGCAAGCACGGGGCAGAGCTGTTCAGCAACGGTGACCTGAGGATAGCGATGACGCTCTCGGACTTCGCGGCTGCAGCAATCCGCAGCGTCGTCATGGTCAGCGACATCATCGAGACGAGCAAGCAGAAGAAGGAGACGGAGATCTCCGGAAACATCCAGAACCTGCTCAAGCCTGCCAAGCTTCCGGTCATCCCCGGCATCCAGATTTCGACGATATGGAGCCCGGCCGCCGGCGTCTGCGGCGACTGCTACGATGTCATCGTCTCCCGCAAGGACAGGGTCTCCTTCATGCTGACCGACATTGCAGGAAAGGGCATCAACAGCACGATGATCATGGTCATGGTCCGCTCCATGCTCCGTCTGGTCGTCAACACGACGCAGAGCGCTGCAAAAATCCTGACCTGGGTCAACAAGGGCATCTGCGGAGAGTCCTTCAGCTCCGACCACTTCGGTTCGGCAATGCTGATGAACTACAATCCGGAGACAAAAGAGATACAGTTCTCCGTCGGAGGTTCCATCCCTGTCTACCGCTACGACAGTGCGGCAGGTTCGTTCTCGCAGATTTCGGTCAACGATGAGCCGATTGGCGTAGAAAAGACGACGGAATACAAAGATTACGTGCAAAAATTGAATAGTGGTGATATAATAGTAGCATATACGGACGGGGTCGTAGAGACCCTGAACGAGGGTGGTCAGCCCTACTCGTCCGAGTCACTGCTCAAGCTTATCGGTGCAAACCATGACAAGAGCAGCAAGGACTTGACCAAGCTCGTAAAAGATGACATAAAGAAGTTTAGCGGTTCGGCGGCACAGCACGACGACGAGACGCTGCTCTTGTTTAAGGTCTCATAATAGTGTAAACTACAAAAGGGATAAAATATAAGGAGTATCTTATGGAACTGAAAATAAGGAAGAACGGAGATGTCTACATCATTGACGTGAACGGTGAGATGGACTTGTACAACTCCTACAAGCTCAAGGAGCTGGTCGTCAAGATGTTGGAAAAGAACGTCAAGGCCTTCATAATCAACCTCGAGCAGGTAGACTACATCGACTCCTCTGGAATCGGTGCGCTCATTTACATCTGTTCAACGATTAAGAAGATGAATCTCAAGCTCTATATCTCGAACATTCACGGCTCTGTCAAAAAGGTCATCGAGCTTACCAAGCTTATGGGTTATTTCCCCATCGCAAACAGCGTTGAGGAAGCCCTGTTGATGATAAAGGAATAACCGCAGGGTTTCGGGTTAAAAGCACGAGTTTACTCAAAAAGGGGGCCTACAGCTCTCCCACAAAGGGGCTGTAATACCATAAGAAGGAGAAGAAAGAGATGGCAGACGATATAAAGGAGTTGCGGGCGGACGGCAATGATCCCTTGTTTGACAAGTCAAACATGATGTACAAGGAGTTTCCGTCGGATTTCAGGCAGATACGTTACTTTACCCTTTTGATAGTGCAGTCTGCCCCGTTGGAAATAAAGGAGATAAACCTCTTGGAGCAGCAGATAAGCGAGGTTATCAAGAACGCAGTCAAGCATGGAAACAACTGCGACATCAACAAGAAGCTCCACATCTGGTACTCCTTCAGTGCGACCCATGCCCATATCATCGTTGAGGACGAGGGAGAGGGCTTTAAGGACTTGGAGAAGTGGAACGAGTTCAACAGGAAGAGGCTGGACTGCCTTAGGGATTCAAACTTTGAGGAGCTGTCCAACTATGTCTCATTCCGCACGAGGAAATCTGACGATCAGGACGGCGGTAACGCCCTCTTCGCAGCCCTGGAGTATTGGGACGGCGGATTCGTCTACAACGACAAGAGGAACGGCGTTGCCATGCTCAAGCATTTCCAGCAGAAGCGGCACGGTGTTTCTGTAGACTGACAGTCTGCCTCTATGGGCTGAACGTCCATTCCTGTAGACTGAAAGGCATTTCACGCAATGCAAAGGCCCCGGTTTTTGTACCGGGGCTTTTCTTTATCCCGGCCCCTCAAAATACCGTGATGATTTTCACAGTCAAAAATTATCAATGTGCAAATCCTCACAGAAAACAAAAAAAAATCCCCTGAAACTCACAAAAATGTCTTTTTCTTTCAATATTATACTTAACAACTGGCGGATTATGATTTATAATGGGTAGTCAGATAATGCCGTCGGCATATCCGTCACGGCGAATCGTGGCTGTATCTAATGTAGGAGAATTCAAATGGCTAACACCAACAAAATCACAATCATCGGTGGCGCAGGAAAGGTAGGCTCGACGGTCGCCTACGCGCTCACGCTCAAGGAACTCGCCTCCGAGATTGTCCTCATCGACGTAAGGCAGGAAGTCACCGAGGGAGAGGCTATGGACATCCGCCAGGGAACGCCCTTCGTAGGCCCCGTCTACGTCCATGCCGGAGATTACAACGACGCGAAGGATTCTGACATCGTCATCCTCACGTCAGGAGTTGGACGCAAGCCCGGACAGACCAGGCTGGACCTGGCCCAGACCAACGTCAACATAATGAAGTCGATTATCCCGCAGATTACGAAGGTTGCTCCCAACGCACTGTACGTTTTGGTTGCAAACCCCGTCGACATACTCACCTACCAGTTCGTCAAGACTTCAGGCATCCCCGCCAACCGCGTCTTCGGTACGGGAACCATGCTTGACACGGCCCGCTTCCGCGCCCGCATCGCCGAGACCTACAAGATTTCCCAGGAGAATGTGCACGGCTACGTCTTCGGCGAGCACGGCGACTCATCCTTCGTGCCCTGGTCTCTCGCCAACATCGGATCCATTCCGGTTGACAAGTATGCAGCCTCCTTCGAGAGCAAGAAGCTGCCTGAGTTCCACCACGACGACGTTGAGGACTACATCCGCAAGTCCGGCGGCATCATCATCAAGGCCAAGGGCTGCACCAACTATGCAATCGGCATTACGACGGCCTACCTCTGCGAGACGCTGACCTATGACACGGACTCCGTGCTGACGATTACTTCCATGCTCGACGGCGAGTACGGCATCAAGGACGTTGCGCTCAGCATCCCGACCGTCGTCGGACACAACGGAATCACGAGCCGCCTCACCGCTCCGCTCCTTGACAGCGAGGTTGCATCCCTCAGGCACAGCGCAGACTGCCTGAAGGAAGTCATCGGCCAGCTCGACTTCTCTATCTAAGGGAGCAGAACGTTTTTATGGAAAACTACCGCATAGAGCACGACTCGATGGGCGAGGTCAAGGTTCCGGCAGACAAGCTGTGGGGAGCCCAGACCGAGCGCAGCCACGAGAACTTTCTGATTGGGGTCGGCATAGAGACCATGCCCCGCGAGATTACCAAGGCATTCGGCTACCTCAAGAAGGCGGCTGCCCAGGCGAACCATGAGCTGAAGAGCGAGAAGATGACCGCAGAGAAGCTCAAGTGCATCAGCCAGGCGTGCGACGAGGTTATCTCCGGCTCCCTCAACGAGAACTTCCCGCTCGTCGTCTGGCAGACGGGAAGCGGAACGCAGAGCAACATGAACACCAACGAGGTCATTGCCAACCGCGCCAACCAGATTGCGGGAAGCAAGCTCTGCCACCCGAACGATGACGTAAACATGAGCCAGTCCAGCAACGACACCTTCCCGACCGCCCTGCACATTGCGGCGACGGTCGAGATTGAGGACAAGCTCTTCCCGGCGATTGACCTGCTCGTGAACACCTTCAAGAAGCTTGAGAAGGAGAACGAGGGCATCGTCAAGTCAGGCCGCACCCACCTGCAGGACGCGGTTCCGATTTCCTTCAGCCAGGAGATTTCCGGCTGGAGAAGTTCGCTTGAGCGGGACAAGGAGATGATTGCATCTTCCCTCCCCTACCTCAAGCAGCTTGCACTGGGCGGTACTGCCGTCGGTACGGGACTGAACGCACCCAAGGGATTCGACACCCTCGTTGCGAAGAAGGTTTCCGAGCTGACCGGCAAGGACTTTGTGACCGCACCCAACAAGTTCCACGCACTTTCCAGCAAAGACGAGGTCACCTTTGCCCACGGCGGGCTCAAGGCCCTCGCCGCCGACCTGATGAAGATTGCCAACGACGTGCGCTGGCTCGCTTCCGGTCCCCGCGACGGCCTCGGTGAGATTCACATCCCCGAGAACGAGCCGGGATCTTCCATCATGCCGGGCAAGGTGAACCCGACCCAGTGCGAGGCCATGACGATGGTCGCCGTGCAGGTCATGGGCAACGACACCGCAGTCGGCGTAGCGGCATCCCAGGGCAACTTCGAGCTGAACGTCTTCATGCCGGTCATCGCCTACAACTTCCTGCAGTCGGTCCGCCTGCTTGCAGAAGTTATGGTCAGCTTCAACAATAACTGCGCCGTCGGAATCACCGCAAACAAGGAGAAAATGCACTACAACCTGCACAACTCCCTGATGCTCGTGACCGCGCTCAACCCCTACATCGGCTATGAGAATGCGGCAAAGACTTCCCATCTGGCATACGAGAAGAACATCTCGCTCAAGGAGGCCTGCGTAAGCCTGGGCTTCCTGACGGCGGAGAAGTTCGACGAAGTGTTCCATCCGGAAGAGATGGCTGGCGTAAAGAAATAATAGGGCTTGCCCGACAATACCCGGGGTCTTATGGCTGAGGCCCCGGGCAACTCAGGTTTCCTGTTTTGGGAGAATAGCAGGAAGCCTGTTTTAATACGAATCTTAAGGCTGTGTATTATGTCCTGTACGTAATGCACAAGTATTACATACAAGGATGTAAAGATGGACAATAACATCACTTACTCCTACTTCCCCGGCTGCACGCTCAAGAACAAGGCGAAAGACCTTGATATGTATGCGCGTAAGTCGGCGGAGGCACTGGGGTTTACTCTCGAGGAGATTCCTGACTGGCAGTGCTGCGGAGGAACCTATCCTCTTGCGAAGGACGAGATTGCAACCAAGCTCTCGTCAGTGCGTGCGCTTGCCGCTGCGAAATCCTCGGGGCATGATCTGGTCACGCTCTGCTCCGCCTGCTACAATGTCTTGAAGCAGGTAAACGATGATATGCAGAATGATGAGAATGTCATCCTGAAGGTGAACAACTACCTGAAACACGATGACATTGAATACCACGGCGAGACGAAAGTCGTCCACTATCTTGAGGCCCTCCGCGATGTCGTAGGCTGGGACAAGCTCAAGCAGGCCGTCAAGAATCCTTTCAAGGGTAAGAAAATCGGAGCCTACTACGGCTGCCTCCTCCTCCGCCCCGGCAAGGTTCTCCAGTTCGATGACCCGGAGAACCCGCAGATTATCGAGGATTTCATCAAGGCAATAGGCGGGACTCCCGTCATCTACTCGCAGAGGAACGAGTGCTGCGGTGCCTACGCGGGATTCGAGGATCCGTCCATTCCCGAGAAGCGAACTGCTGCAATCCTCTCCAACGCGGAGGACATGGGCGCGGACTTCCTCGTCACGAGCTGCCCGCTCTGCCGTTACAACCTCATCAAGAACAAGGGTGACAGCAAGCTCGATGTAATCTACTTTACGGAGCTTCTTGCCGAGGCCCTTGGGGTGAAGGAGGCATGCAATGCTTAAGAGCGAATGTGAAGAGATAAAGAGCCAGCTTCTTTCTATAAGCGGTGTCAATCCCAAAAAGTGCATGGTATGCGGCAAGTGTTCCGCGACCTGCCCCAACTATGACGCAATGGAGTACCACCCGCACCAGTTCGTGCAGATGGTGGAAAACGGAGAGATTGAGAGTCTCCTTGAATCCAAGTCCATTTACGCCTGTCTGTCATGCTTCGCCTGCCTGGAGCGCTGTCCGCGCCAGGTGGAGCCGGCAAAGCTGATTGAGGCCGTCAGGATGGTCGTGGAGCGCAAGCGCGGCCCCCAGCACCTGACCCCGGAGGCCGTCGCCGAGATGTCCAAGCTTGACGACGAGCTGCCGCAGCAGGCGATAGTCAGCGCATTCAGGAAGTACCGCAAGTAAGGAGTGGCAGATGGAAAGAATAGGAGTTTTCGTATGTCACTGCGGCACCAACATTGCCGGAACAGTTGACGTTGAAAAAGTCGCGGAGGAACTGGGAAAGGTTGACGGAGTGGTCTATTCCACCCACTACACCTACATGTGTTCTT
>CADBRC010000021.1 GCA_902796985.1 uncultured Spirochaetaceae bacterium | reverse complement strand
TATTCCCTCTTTTCGTTTCCCTCCCGTTTCCGCCGCCGGGCAGCCGGCGAACCTCCAACGCACATCCGCCGGGCAGCCGGCATTTGGGCATCCGGCATCCAGAACGCCCGAAAATGCCCATTTGCTTTCCCGGTAAATGTCCTGTATACTGTAAGGCATGCAGCCCGAAAAGCATCCCCATCCTGCCGTCCGCCCTGCTGCCCGGACCACGGCAGCCCGCAGTCCGCTGGCCGCCCGGACTATGGCGGCGGCCCTCCTCGCCCTCGCCCCCCTCCTTGCAGGGTGCAGCGCAGGCGGCAATTCCCAGGACACCTTCTTCCATGCCATAGACGGCGTCCCCTACACGTCGCTCGATCCGTCGGAAGAACAGGCGGAAGGCATCTGCGTCATGCGCAACGTCTACGAGACGCTGACGGTATATGACGACGTAACCGGGGAGGTCAAGCCCTGCCTCGCCGAAAGCTGGTCCAGCAATGCGATAATGAGCGAGTGGACCTTTAAGCTCCGAAAGGACGTGCTCTTCCACGACGGCAGCGAGCTCACCGCCTCCGCCGTCAAGGACTCCATAGAACGGACCATCCGCCTGGGAACCGGCTCGGCATACATCTGGGACTGCGTGTCCTCCATAGAGACGGACGGGGACAAGACGGTCATCTTCTACCTGAAGTATGCGGCCCCCCTCCCCATTCTGGCCGCATCGGGAATCTCGGCATACATCATCAGTCCCGCCGCCGTCGGCAGGGACGCAGCCTGGTTCAACGAGGGCAACGATGCGGGTTCCGGCCCCTACCGCATAGCGGCGGCCTCAAGGAGCTCGGTCACGCTGGAAGCCTTCGAAAGCTACCGGAACGGATGGCACAAAGGCCAGTACAAGAAAATCTTCATTCAGGAGGTTCCCGACAAGGGGCATCGCACGGCATACCTGCAGTCGGGAGAGGCAGACGCCGTCTTCTTCCCGGACATAGACCGGATTGCCTCCTTCGCCGGCTGCAAGCTCAGCGTAAACACGTCCTGGCGGAGCGTCATCATGATGTTCAACACGGCCAAAGCCCCCTGCAACAACACGGACTTCCGCAAGGCGCTCGCCTGTTCCTTCCCCTACGAGGACACGGTGAACCGGGGGCTGAAGGGGAGGGCAACCCTCTCCAAAGGAATGCTGCCGCCCGGAATGTGGGGGCACGACGAGAACCTTCCCTCCTACACGCTGGACCTGGACAAGGCAAAGGAATACATTGCAGAGTCGGGACTCAGCGGAACGACGGTGACGATTTCCTACCTGACGGGACGGGACGATCTTGACGGCGCGATCGAAACATTCGGACGGAACCTGGAACAGATGGGACTGAAACCGATCCTGCTCAAAGTAGACTGGAACACGCAGTACAGGATGGCCACGGACAAAAACCCGGAGGCGCGGCAGGACGTGCTCGTCATGAACTGGTGGCCGGACTATCCCGATCCGGCGGGAACGATGAAGCCCCTCCTGTCCAACCTGGGACTGGACAACGGATTCAACTTCTGCTACCTGAACGATGCAAAGATAGAGCTGACCCTGAACCGGGCAGCCGTACAGACGCTGGCTGCCCGGGAGAATGCAGCGCAGAACTACATATCGCTGCAGAAGATGGTGCTGGACGAATGCTACCTCGTCTTCCTGTTCGATGCGGCTACCCCCGTCGGCAGCAAGACGGCCCTCAAGGGGGTCAGGATAAACCCGGCATACGAAGCAAGCCTCTACTACTACGACATCACCAGGTAACTTCCCAGCTCAGCTCCCTGTCCAGCGTCAGCAGGTCCAGCAGGGGGATGGAGAAGGCCGCCCGGCGGCCTGAAAGCTTCGCGCCGGGGACGGAACAGGAGGCAGCCTTCTTTCCCTTGGGGGCAGAAAGGCCTATCTCCATGACGGCTTCGGACATCTCGCCCGCTATGCCTGCGCCGTAGACGGCGGCAATCAGCGCAGCGTATTCTTCCCCGCTCATGCTGTCGCCCGTAAAGACCGGTGCCATAAAGAGGTCGGCATAGCTCCGGGTCTGCGCATCCATCGAATCATAGAGGCTCCTCATCGTCTCCGGAGAAAGGGTGAGCGTCATCGACCGGTTCCCCATGCTGACCATCGACGAAAAGAGGTCGGGGCCTGCGGTCGCGTCCAGCGAGAGGACGGACGGAGACAGGGCCTTCGCGCGGACGGCTTCAAGCCCGCCTTTGGAAAGGCCCTTCTCCAGCTCGGCGGCCCGCCCTTCGGTAAAGACCGCCCCCTGCGCCGCCCCGCCCGAAGGGTAGAGGCTCGCCATGATTGACGAAATCATCGCGGATGCCGATGTGCCCGTGTCCATGAACAGGGCCAGGTCCGCCTTGCCGTCGTCCCTCGCAGACACCCCCAGGCTGCCCCCGCAGCCGGTCAGGGCAAACAGAACAGAAAGATATATGGTCGCGTAGATTACTTTTCCCTTGTGCATGCCATTAAAACACGCAGGGTGGGTCGGGGGTTACCTCCGGGGTCTCCGGGGGATGCCCCCGGGCGGTCATACCGGCATTCAATCTTTCATCGCCTGGAGCAGCCTGTCCATGTTTCCGTAGAACAAAGGGAGCTCCAGGCCACGCCTCTTTCCCTCATCGTACACGCAGCGGCATCCGTACACGATGTCCTTCACGTCATCGTGCAGGGTCATTATCCTGGAAGTGAGCTCGTTTCCGGCGAAAAGCCTTTTCATCGCAATGCCCGCAAGCCACGCCGGAATCTTATACGGGAATATCTCGTTGCCGTACTTCCTCATATCGACGCCCCTGGCACTGACCGTCCTCAAAGTCTCCCTTATGCATCTGACGGCCATCGCCAGGGCCCTTGAATCCGCCATGAGCTCCCTTGCGAGGCGGTTCGGGTCATCTATATTGCCCCCACGGGCGGCGGTTGACGTGACGCCGGCGTTGATCGCCATATGAATCCAGATCCACTCAAACATGTCGTGTGGAATCTCCTGCTTGATATCAGCGGAATTCAGCATGGAAATAAGATCGTCATAATTGCTTATCCCTGCTTTTTCCCTGCCCTCGAGCATGACGTGATCGAAAAGAACGCAGTCGAGCTTCCCCTCCTTGTCCATGTGTCCGCCTGCGGTGGGAAAGGCCGTGACATATTCGAAGCCGCCCGCTATCCTCTCCAGGTCCTCCCGCCCGGTCCAGAAGTTGCAGAAAAAGATGAGCGTCCCCTTGAGGTTCCTGTCCCTCAGCGTCCTCACCGCATCCTCAAGCTTGCCGCTTGCGACGCTTATCAATATGAAGTCGTATTCCTCGTCCCTGGAAGCGGTCGCCACGCCGTAAACATCATCCTTTTCTTCGCCCTTCGGATCATACCTTCCGTCCAAAATATGGACCCGGACCGACGAAGGGACGTTCCTGCCTTCCCGCACGATATGAAAGGTCCCGTGGCCTGCCTTCCCCAATGCATAAGCATAGGTCGTTCCGATAACGCCCAGCCCCAAAACTGCGATTCTCATTTCTCTTCCCTTACCCCCTCCCGGCAAGACGTTCCCCTTCTTCATTATGCCTGCTTCAGGAGACGGAATTCTAGCACGTAAAAATTTCTTTGGGAAGGGGTAGCGGTGCCTTTTTGGGAGGCCCCTTGCCCGGGCCATGCGCAGATCGGGCATTTACCCTGTCTTGTCGCCCGTCCTCGACTTTCCGTCCCGTCCGTGCTATGATGGAGCCATGAACGGACTCAAGCTTTTTCCCATCGGGCTTCAGGACTTCGCCCAGATACGGCGGAACGGATACTACTACGTGGACAAAACCGCCATAATCCACGAAATGGTCAGCACAGGACGGGTCTATTTCCTGAGCCGGCCGCGCAGGTTCGGCAAGTCACTCCTCGTGTCCACGCTCAAGTGCTACTTCGAGGGGCGGAAGGAGCTCTTCGAAGGCCTCGCGATGGAGGGGCTTGAGAAGGAGTGGAGGAAGCACCCCGTGTTCCACGTGAGCTTCTCCATCAACAAGTATAGCGACATGAACAGCCTCTGGGTGGTGCTGAACAACATACTGTCCGAATGGGAGAAAGAATACGGTGTTAACAACCAGAGCGGAAACGAGTGGGGACCGCGTTTTTCTGAAGTGATAAAGGCCGCCCACGACAAGACGGGGGAGGAGCCGGTCGT
>CADBRC010000020.1 GCA_902796985.1 uncultured Spirochaetaceae bacterium | reverse complement strand
ATCCGCCGCCCCCCGCAAGAATGTCTCCCTCAAGTACAAGGCCGGGACCTATTCCGGCTCGGCGCACGGCATGAACGGCCAGCTCGTCCTGGACGTGACCTTCAGCGACAGCGCAATCACCGACATAAAGGTGGCCTCCTCCAAGGAGACCGCTCACGTCGGCGACCCCGCCTATCCGATTATGTTCAAGGATGCGATTGCGGCCAACGGTTCCGGAATTGACGTGGTGTCCGGCGCAACCTTTACTTCGATTGCGGTAAAGAACGCACTGAACGATGCGGCCCGGCAGGCAGAGGTTTCCAGCCTGGACGACTTCAAGAAGAACACCGTCAGGCACGAGGCTCAGGCCCCGATTGAAGAGACCTACGATGTCGTCGTCGTCGGTGCAGGCGGCGCAGGAATTGCAGCTGCAGCACAGGCCGCCCAGAACGGAGACACCGTCCTCGTCATCGAAAAGAATGCGGAGATCGGAGGAAACACGATTGTCTCCGGCGGTCAGTTCCAGTCTGTCATGCCCTATCTCTGCTGGGAGAAGGACAATCCAGACGCAACGACCGGCGTGTACCCCTTCGACGGCAAGACCTACAACAAGGTCAAGTCCGCCAACGGAAACATCACGATCCTCAAGGAAATCCTGAACTGGAACGAGAAGCCCTTCGACGGTTCCAACGCGCAGGCATGGTTCGTTGCAGGCGACACGGCAGAACTTTCCAAGCACGGTGTCCATGCCGAATACCTGCAGACCCTGCGTGAGCTCAAGCAGGAGATAAAGGACTACCTCGCCTGGGCACAGCCCAAGCTGAACAAGGGAATCAATGAGTCCCAGCTGACCCTTTTCTCCACGCTCAACCTGCACATCTTCCAGACCTACTACGGAGGACTGCGCCCCAATCAGGATTATACCAAGTGGATCTACGGAAACTACGATCTGGTCCGCCAGTTCATCGTGGACGGACAGGACCTGAAGCCCTGGCTGGAGTCACAGGGAGCAACCTTTGTCGAGGACGAGCAGCCCACGCTGATCGGAGCCCTCTGGCACCGCGAGAACCAGTTCATCGGATCCAACTTCGATGCTGACGGCGACGGCAAGAACGAGGTCGCCCAGTGGGGCTCTTACTTCGTCCCCCCCCGCCGGACCCTGCTTGAGACCAGCCCGACCGCGAAGAGCAACAAGATTATGCTCCGCACGGATGCAAAGGAACTGATTACCGAGGGCGGACGCGTCACCGGCGTAAAGGCCGTGATGTACGATGGAACCCAGGTGACCGCCCATGCAAAGAAGGGCGTCGTCCTCGCAACCGGAGGCTATGCCGCCAACATTGCAAAGGTCCTCAAGACCAACGACTACTGGAAGAACGGCGCAATTACAAACAACACCCAGACGACCAACCGCTCGTCACTGCAGGGAGACGGAATCACGATGGGAGAGAAAGCCGGGGCTGCCGCCACGGGACTTGACTTCACCCAGCTCATGCCGATCTCATGGATTGACAACGGACAGCTCGCATTCGGCGGCGGAAACTACGCCATCTACATCAATCCGACGACCGGAAAGAGGTTTGTCAACGAGACGAGCGAGCGCGATGTCCTCTCACTCGCAGAGCTTGCCAACGGAATAGAGCACGGCGGTACGATGGGCGTGTTCCTTGAGATTGCCAACAGCAACCAGGCCATCCCCGGCCCCTACCCCTACGGAACACCCAAGACCCCGGAGACATGGGAGGCGGATGTGGACTGGAGGCAGTACACCCGCACGGTCGATCAGCTGGGAGATCTCTTCAAGCAGCTGGGCCTCTCGCTCGATGCCGCCACCGTCCGCAAGGAGATAGAGGAGTATGACCGCGCCCTTATGACCGGAAAGGAAGACACGCTCGCCATCCCCAAGACCGGCTGGACTGCCCTCATCGGAAACGCGAACAGGAATGCCGACGGCTCCTTCGACGTGAGCTCCTACACGCTTGACGGCGTAAAGCTCAAGATACGGGTCATGGCTCCTTCCACCCACCACACGATGGGAGGCCTCGCCGTTGACATCAACCGCCACGTGCTTGACGCGGGCGGCAACATCATCAAGGGCCTGTATGCCGCCGGAGAGGTGACCGGAGGAATTCACGGAGGCAACCGCCTGGGCGGAAACGCCATCGTCGAAATCTTCGTGTCCGGCCGCACCGCCGCAAACGCAATTAAGGCCGACAACTAACAGCTGACCTTTCAAATCCTGAACCATGCCGTAACACGGCGGTATGGTTCAGGACTCAGGACGACAAGACAATGAGTAAAAACCGTGAAGAAACAATCATCAAAACAAGCATCATCGGTATCATCGTCAACGTAATGCTGTCGGCATTCAAGGCTGTCGTGGGACTCCTTTCCAATTCCATTGCAATAACCCTGGATGCGATAAACAACCTGTCTGACGCCCTGTCGTCAATCGTCACGATAATCGGAACCAAACTTGCGGGTAAAATGCCGGACAGGGAGCATCCGCTCGGCCACGGCAGGATGGAGTACCTGAGCTCACTGCTGGTCTCCGCGATTATATTGTACGCGGGATTCATCTCCCTGACCGAGTCCGTCAAGAAAATCATCCGTCCCGAACTGCCGGACTATTCTATGGCATCGCTCATAATCGTCTCAGTCGCAATCGCCGCGAAGATTCTCTTGGGAAGCTTTGTCAAACGGCAGGGCAGGAAAGTCGGCTCCAGTGCTCTGGTTGCATCCGGTGCAGATGCAGCGTTCGATGCGCTCTTGTCAGCCTCAGTACTTGCCTCAGCCATAATCTACATCATCTGGCATATATCGCTGGAACCCTTTGTCGGTATCCTCATCTCTGCTTTCATCATCAGGGCAGGAATCGAGATGGTAAAGGAAACGCTGGACGACATACTGGGCAAGCGGGCTGACTCCGATTTGAGCAAGAAGGTCAGGCAGCTCGTTGCAGAGGAGCCGGAGGTAAGGGGGGCCTACGACCTCATCATACACAACTACGGACCGGACAAGAACTATGCTTCCGTTCACCTGGAACTGCCGGACACAATGACCGTGGAGCAGGTGGA
Organism: uncultured Spirochaetaceae bacterium; assembly: GCA_902796985.1. Classification (GTDB taxonomy): domain Bacteria; phylum Spirochaetota; class Spirochaetia; order Treponematales; family Treponemataceae; genus Treponema_D. The sequence goes on along the minus strand of CADBRC010000020.1, from coordinate 1,366 downwards.
CCTGCTGACCCGCAGGATAGAAGTAAAGGTTTACAAGGCGACCGGAGTCGTCATGACCGGAGTCGGGGTCTACTCCTACAACACGAACAACGACGAGTCCGCCCGCATCCGCAATCTGGTGCAGGAAATCGTTTTGTCCTACGACTGGGTGCTGCAGATGCACGGCTTCTATGCCGACACCGAGAAAAAGACGATACGATTTGACGCAGTGCTGAGCTTTGACATCCGGTCATACGAAGACGCAGTAAAGACCATCTGCGGACGCCTCCATTCGGTTCTCCCCGGTTACGAAATACAGGTTGTTCCGGACATAGACGTGTCGGACTGACCGTCATTCAGTAAATTTCTGTTATCCAAGCTTTTTCCTCCCTGTTTGCCAGTGTCGGACTGCTGTTTTTCCAGTAGATTTAACGTAGGCAGAGGAGGCCTCCCGGACATGACATACGAAAACTTAACCACGGACAAAGAACGCGCGCTTTACGGCATCCATGATGCAGTGGTGCAGAACTGCCGCTTTGAGGGCCCGGCAGACGGCGAGTCTGCCCTAAAGGAATGCCGCGGCATAGACGTGAACGGATGCTTCTTTGACCTCCGCTACCCCCTCTGGCACGTCACGGACGGAAAAATCCAGAACTGCGCCATGACCGAAAAATGCCGTGCTGCCCTCTGGTATGACAGGGACATCACGATTGAAGGCTGCCGCATGGATGGAATCAAGGCCCTCCGCGAGTGCAGCAATGTCAGCATCAGGGACAGCCAGATAAGCTCGCCGGAACTGCTCTGGAAATGCCGTAACGTCACGGTACAGAATGTACGGATCGTGCAGTCCGAATACCCGTTCTTCGAGACCTGCGGGGCAAAAATCACCGGGCTTTCGCTCAAAGGCAAATATTCGTTTCAATACTGCAATGGCATTGAAATAGCAAATTCCGTGCTGGACACGAAGGACGCATTCTGGCACACAAAAAACGTTACCGTCAGGGACAGCACGATAAATGGAGAATACCTGGGATGGTATTCCGAGAACCTGACACTGATACACTGTGCAATTACCGGCACACAGCCTCTCTGCTACTGCAAGAATCTCGTACTGGAGGATTGCACACTGACGGACTGCGACCTTGCGTTCGAGAGGAGTTCCGTAACCGCGACCGTGCACGGAAAAATCGACAGCGTAAAGAACCCGGAGTCCGGAAGCATCAGTGCGGACGAAATCGGAAGCGTCATCATGGAGCCGGAATTTGCCGACGCAAGCCGGACCGTAATCCGGACAAGGGGCTAATACGCAAAAGAGAGCCGCTGTATGGGGGAAGGGCCAAGCGTCCGGCAGGCTTCCTTATGAGCCTTTGTCGGGTAGCCCTTGTGT
>CADBRC010000019.1 GCA_902796985.1 uncultured Spirochaetaceae bacterium | reverse complement strand
TCATATAAAGGGGTTTGGGGACACCCCAAAAAACTACCTGTTATGGCTGTAGTTCGGGCTGTATGTGTCGTATGTCTGCTTGGGGTCGTAGGTTCCGCTGCGGTACTCGCCCGAGATGGACGGTATCTCCAGCTTCATGCCCGGCAGGATCAGGTTGGGGTTGTCCGGATCCGGCAGCTTCTCCCTGTTGGCATGGTAGAGGTTCTCCCAGAGCCAGGGGTTGTTGTAGACGTAGCTGCGTCCGGAGATGTTCCAGAGACAATCCCTCGTGACTTCCCACGGCTGTACGATGTAGAACTTGGGCAAGCCGTACAGACCCTTTATGCCGGACAGGGTGTCGAGCACCTTCTGCGCCAGGTATGCGGCATTGTCATAGTCCTCGCTGTCCAGTGCATCCACCGCCTCATCGTAGTAGTCGGATGCGGCATTGAAAGCGACCGGATAGTTTTCGTCCGCGCCAATCTTGCGCGCGTAGTCCAGCCGCTCCTTGGCCTTTGCGAGCAGGGCCTCAGCCTCAGCCCGCTTCCGCATGTTCCTGATGAACTCTTCGGAAAGGGCAGCATTCTCTGCGGCCTTCTCCGAGTACTCTATAGCCAGGTCATAGTCGCCCGCATCCAAAGCCCTGTCGGCCTTGACAGCGTACTCCTCTGCCAGCTTCTGATAGACATTGTCCTTGTAACTGTACGTAACCGCGAAGGCGGAAAGCCCTGAAACAAACAACGCCAGGATGACGCTTGCAAGCTTCTTCATCATAAGTCACCTCCATCCAGCTCCTCGTCTATCTCGACGTAAGAGTTCTCGGCATCAGTGAAATCATCGTCCTCCAGAAGCTTTGCATCATGATCCTCGATTCCGTCAATCTTCTCAGTCAGCGGATCGGTCTTGTCAGCCTCGTCAGCAACACCCCAGGCGTGGTTGACCTTCTTCTTGGCTTCGCTTATCTTCTTCTGGGCCTCGGCACGCGCGGCCGCAACTTCCTTATACAAAGTGGCAAAGATGTCCCTCGCCTTCGTATAGTTCTCGATGGACTCATCGACGCTGCCCGTGACGTAGTTGGAGTCTCCGGCACGGAACTCGGACACGCCGTCATCGTAGTCATCCTTGCGGGAGACGGACGCCTTGACGCTGTCAGCCTGCTTCTTGGCTTTGAACGCCTCAGTGCGCATGTTGTTGGCTGCCGCCTTGAGCACATTGGTGAAGTCAGTGTTGGCCCTCGTCGCCTTGTTCAGGAACTGGGTGCCCACATCGGACTCGCCGGACCTCAGCTCCTCAAAGATGCTGTCGCTGTCCGCCATGATTTCCTCAAGCTCCTCAAGCAGGTCTGCACCCTCGTTGTAGGCCCTCTGGTTGTTGGAGGCGTAGTCGTTGTCGTCTATCAGCTTCTTCTTGGCCTTGGCCTCCTCGTACTGCGCGAGGCCCTCATAAGCCGCATTTATCTGCCGGAGGATGTTGGTCATCTCGGGATTGATTCCCTCAGACTCGGCCAAAGCCCGCTGCCTGCGGTACTCCTCGTCGAGCGCATTGAAGAAGTCCGCCGTTGCGTCATCATCCTCAGCTCCGGCATCGATCGCTTTCTCACGTGACTTTTCTATCATTCTGAAGAGGGCGTTATAGTTCTTCGCAGTATCCTCGTCGAACTCCTCATCCTCGTCATCATCGTATCCGGAACCGCTGCCCCAGCCGGAACCAGAGCCGCTGCCGCCGGCTCCGCCGGAACCATCTTCACCATTGCCGTATCCGTCGTCATCACTGTCGGCAAAGCCGTTGCGTGAATCAGAATCAGAACCGTCACCATCGATACCGGAACCGCTGCGTGACTGCGAAGAAGAGCCTGCCCCTCCGCTATTTTTGGAATCATCTTTCGGAGTAGAACCACATGCCACTAGGAACAGGGAACTTGCCGCGAGAAGAACGAGCGCAAGACGCTTTAACCTGGTCATTTTTCCTCCCATGTTTTAACTATAATACCACATAGATTGTCGGTCATTCATCGAAGCTTTTTTACAGTTTAAAACTTCCACTATGCTGGCTTTTATGCTATGATATAACACAAACAAAAGAATGTTAAGGAGGAAACGCGAATTTATGGCAGATTCTTTCAAATTCGACTTCGCGGACAACAACGACAGGAAGGTGATTTCCGAGGGAAAGGGGGGCTGGAAGCTGGAGCTCAACCTGGTTTCCTGGGGGGACCGCCCCGCAAAGTACGACATCCGTTCATGGTCGCCCGACCATGAGAAGATGGGCAAAGGAATCACAATGACCCTTGAAGAACTGAAATCCCTCAAATCCATACTGGACGGGATGAACCTGTAGGCTTCCGCCGGAGCTACAGGCGTATCAGCCTGCGCACGTAGCGGCCCGTATCCCTGACTACGATGGGATTGAGCCAGAGGACGGCGGTGTAGAGCTTGATGAAAAAGAGCGACAAGGGGCCGGACAGCTTGTGCTTCCTGAAGAAGCGGATGGCAGACAGGCTCATCTGTATCCTGGAGAAATCCGTCTGATCCTTGACCTCATATTTGCCTCTGACTGACGAGGCTCCCTCCAGGTGCACGATACGCGGCCCGTCAATCAGGCAGAGCTTCTTCCCTGCGGCGGAAAGGGCGTATTCAAGGTCCACCTCCTCATAGTACATGAAGTAGCCCTCGTCAAATCGGGCGCGCGCATCATTTAAAAGGAAGAGATCTGCCCCGGTCACGTAGCCGACCGGCCCGATGATTTTCTCCACCGGGGGATCAAGATCCTTGACAGGGCGGAGGGGCCTCCTGAAGACGTAGTGCCTGAGCGCAATCTTGTAGGAACGCAGGCAGAGTTTGCGCTGATTCTTCCTGAAAGCAGCCGCAGACGCAAAGCGGCCGTTCCGGCTCGTCCCGGAAGAGAGGCAGAAGCAGCCGTCCGGCCAGGTAAGGTTGCAGCCCAGGGCCCCCAGGTTCTCTTCCGGGTGGGACTCCCAGTAGTCAAAGAAGATTTTGAGGGCATTGTTCAAAAGCAGCGTATCGCTGTTTAAATAGAAGACATATTTGCCCCCCGCCCTGTCCAGGGCGCGGTTGTTCGCAGCTCCGAACCCCAGGTTCGCCCTGTTCTCCACGAGGAGTACCTGGGGGAATTCCTTTCTGACCATCTCAGCCGACCCGTCAACCGAGCCGTTGTCGCTGACAATGACCTCGAACTCCAGTTCCGAGGTCCTTTCGTATATCGAAGAAAGACAGCCCCTGAGAAGGGCTCGGGTGTTGTAATTGACAATGATGACCGAGACATCGCAGCGCTTCTTTCCCGCCCGGGCCAGCTCTGCTGCGGCCTTTTCCCTGAATTCCGGAAGGATTATCCTGCAGATGTCCTCGGCGCAGTCCCGCCAGCCCCGCCACTTGATGTGGGGAAGAGGAACATTTCCTTCCATATACAATGCAATCCAGCACTCCAAGGCAGAGGCAAGGCTCTCTCCCGAGTCGCCCGAGAAGTAAAAGGCCCCGTCACCGCCCAGTTCCCGGTAGACCGGTATGTCACGGAGAATCAGAGGCGTAGCGAAGGCCGCTGCCTCCGTCACGGGCAGGCCAAATCCCTCCGCAAAGCTCGCCGAAATGTATGCGTCGCTTTCCGCGTACAGGACGGCAAGATCATCATCGCTGACATAGCCCTCATGCCAGAGGAGGGACGTGCCGTAGCGGGGGTTGCTCCGGATAAGTTCCTCAAGCTCCCCATTCTCCCGGTAGGTAGGGCCGACGATGGTCAGTTTAAGATCCAGTCCCTTGTCCCACAAAAGACCGAAGGCTGCCAGCAGCTGGGCATAGCCCTTCCGCTTCTCCATCGCCCCCACTGACAGGAAGGACAGCTGCCCTCCCTTGTGCAGGGGACAGGGGCGTGTCTGCCCCGGAATCAGGCGGGAGGGAAAAGAGGCCCCCGGATATGCGAAATCTATAAGTATGCGCTCGTTATATGCCCTGCTGCCCTTCAGGGCAAAATACTCTGCAAATTCGTCCCGCGTACTGCGGGAGTTGGCGATGAGCCCGGTATAGCGGGAGACGGTAGCAAGCCACTTGGGGAAAGCCCTGACGACGCTTTTGGTACAGTTTTCGGGATGCTTTATGGGAATGAGGTCATGGACATAGAAGTAAACGGGAATGCCGTTCCGGTACATTCTGTCCAGAAAGAGCCAGTTCTTCTGCGTCAGGAATTTTGACAGGTCAAGGCCGAAAAACACATCGCCCGGAGCAACATGGATGGGCTTGCCGCTGTCAGCGGAATAAAAGCCCGCGTGATGAGGATGGGAGAATACCTCCACGAGTCTGTAAGGCAGTTCCATCCTGCGGAGCTCCTCCAGTACGCTCCGCGTTACCCGGGGAACGCCGGAATGCTGGTGCAGCCTGCGGGTCTCGGTAACATCGACGAAGAGAATTTTCTCGCCTGCGGGCCTCTTCCGGTCAAAGAGGAAAATCTGGTTGCGGAGCCCCCTCAGATTGCCCTTCAATATTCTGAGCGGAGTGAATATATCCACGCCCTAGCTCCTGCCCGTCATGAAGTCCATATACTGGTCCGTCACCTCCCGGCAGGGACCCTCAGCAGCAATAAGACCGTCATTCAGCCAGATGGCCCTGTCACAGACTTCGTTCACCTGAGACATGCTGTGGGTCACCAGCACTATCGTCGTTCCCGCCGCCTTTATCTCGTTGATTTTGGCCATGCACTTGCTCTGGAAGGAAGCGTCGCCGACAGAGAGAATCTCATCCACCAGAAGAATGTCCGCATCTACGCTTATGGCAACCGAGAAAGCAAGGCGCATATACATTCCCGACGAATAGGTACGGACAGGAACATTGATGAAGTCTCCAAGCTCCGAGAAGTCTATGATGCCGTCAAGCCTCCGGTCTATCTCCTTCTTGGACAAGCCGAAAATCGAGGCGTTTATGTAGATGTTCTCCCTGCCGCTCATGTCCGGGTGGAAGCCTGCCCCCAGCTCCAGCAGGCTGGAAACCCTGCCCCGCTTCTCAATACTGCCGGACGTAGGATAGATTATCTCGCTGAGGAGCTTGAGCGTCGTGCTCTTGCCGCAGCCGTTCCGCCCGATGAGGGCGACGGATTCCCCCTGCCTGACATCAAAACTGATTCCCCTCAGTACGTTATGGTACTCGCAGGCAGCCCCCCGCCCCTTGCCGAAAAGGACCAGGCGCTTGAGGCTGAACGCATTGTCGGACCGTATTTTGAAGTCCTTGACCAGGTTCCTGACTTCAATGTTGTTCCCAGCCTGCATCACATGACCTCCGCAAAGCCCTTCTGAAGCCTGCCGAACGCGAACCAGCCGACAATCAGGAAAAAGACACCGAAGCCGACGGCAGAGGAGAGCATGGTCAGGTCGGGCACCCGCTTGTAGTACATCACGTCACGGAAGCAGTTTATGACCGGGGTCATCGGGTTCATGTACCAGAGCTTGAGCAGAATAGGCGACCGGACGGACAGGGCTGCGACGACCTGATCCTGAGAGAACATCACCGGCGTAAGGAACTGCCAGAGCATCGTCAGTATGCCAAGGAAATAGAAAAGGTCCCGGAAATAAACGGTCAGCGCAGAACAGAGAAAGCAGAGGCCGAGCGCAAGGAAGTACTCGACGATGGCGACAGGAATCAGGTATGGCAGGATGACCCAGCGGATGCCGAAGCCGCTTATGAGGATAACCGCGAACACGACCAGATAGGACAGCAGCATGTTGATGAAAGCCGCCGTCACGAATGAAATGGGCAGTACCTCGCGGGGGAAGTAAATCTTTTTGACCAAATCCTTGGAACAGAACACGCAGTCCGACCCGCCGCTCACACAGGAGGAGCAGAATATCCAGGGGATAAGCGCAACGAAGAGAAAGATATAATAATGATCCACGCCGCTTTTCATTATAATGGAAAAAACAAGCGTATATACGAGCATCTGAAGGAGCGGGTTTATGAACGTCCAGAGGAAGCCAAGCACCGACCCCTTGTAGCGTCCCTTCAAATCCCGCCGCACCAGGCTTGCCACCATCTCCCGGTACAGGAAAATTTTCTTCAAACGGTTCACTTTCCTTCTATTATATGCCATTTCCGGTAATAAGTCAATTTCCCGGCAGAAGCACGATGTCCATTCTGGTGGTACCACGATGGGCATTCTGGTGCCAGCACGATGGACATTCTGGTGCCAGCACGATGGACAAACGTGAAACTGGACTATACGGAATCGAAAGAGTGTGCTATAATGGATTTTATGGACAAGAACGAGATTTTGGACAGGGCAAAAGCATACATTGCCGAAGAGAAGGACGAGGCTTTCCGCAAGGAAGTGGAGGACCTGCTTAACAAGGCTGACGAAGCTTCCTACAAGGAGCTTGAGGACCGCTTCTACCAGAGCCTGGAGTTCGGAACGGGAGGCCTCCGCGGCGTCATGGGCGGCGGAACCAACCGCATGAACACGCTGAACATCTCCAAGGCGACCCAGGGGCTCGCCTCATATATCATCAAGGCCTTCCCTAACGAGGCCAAGGCTGGGACGCTCAAGGCATGCATCGCCTATGACAGCCGCCGCAACCACGACAAGTTCTCGGACATAACGGCCCGCGTCTTCGCAGCCAACGGAATAACCGCATACCTGTTTACGGGAATACGGCCCACTCCGGAACTGAGCTTCGCCATACGCGAACTGGGCTGCCAGACAGGAGTCGTCGTCACCGCCAGCCACAACCCGCCCAAGTACAACGGCTACAAGGCCTACTGGGCCGACGGCTCACAGGTCGTCGAGCCGCATGACAAGGGCATCATCGATGAAGTGAACGCCGTCAAGGAAGTCAAGCTCATCTCCCGCGAGGAGGCAATCAAGAGCGGCAAGATTGTCCTCATAGACAAAGAGATTGACGACAAGTTCCAGACGATGATAAAGAAGCAGCTCTTCCGCCCGGACCTGATCAAGGAGAAGGCGAGCAGCGTCAAGGTCGTCTACACGCCCCTCCACGGCACGGGCGCAATGCATGTCGAGAAGGTCCTGGGTGACCTGGGCCTGAAGGTCATCACGGTTCCGGAGCAGCGGGAGGGCAACGGAGACTTCCCGACCGTCGAGAAGCCAAACCCCGAGGAAGCCCCGGCGCTCAAGATGGCGGTCGCCCTTGCTGAAAAAGAGAAGGCCGATGTCGTCATGGCGACCGATCCCGATGCGGACCGCTTCGGTACGGCCTTCCCCGACAAGAACGGCAAGTACGTCCTCGTCTCCGGCAACCAGATGGGCGCACTGCTCGCAGACTACGTTCTCCTTTCCAAGAAGGAGCTCGGCCGTATGCCCGCTAACCCGGTGCTCATCCGTTCCATCGTCACCAGCCCGCTCTGCGATGCGGTCGCCAAGAGTTATGGCGTGTCCGTGCACGAGGTGCTGACCGGATTCAAGTGGATAGCCTTCGATGAGGCCCAGATGGAAAAAGGCGGCAAAGAGAACTATGCATTCGGCCTTGAGGAGAGCTACGGCTACCTGGTCGAGACCGAAGTCCGCGACAAGGACGGTGTTTCTGCCGCCGCCATGTGTGCCGAGATGACCCTGTACTGGGCCAGCAAGGGCAAGAGCCTTCTGGAACGGCTCAATGACATGTACAAGAGTCTGGGATACTTCGAAGACAGGGCCATCAGCAAATACTTCGAAGGCATCTCCGGTCCCGGCATCATGAAGGGCATTATGACCAAGCTCCGCGAGGACGGACTCAAGACTCTGGGCGGTAAGCGGGTCGTCAAGATCCGCGACATCCAGCAGCAGGTCGAATTCGACCCCGCCAGTCCCGCGAAGAAGACAAGCCTCCCCTGGCCCAAGAGCAACGTACTCCAGTTCTTCCTGGAAGGCGGAACGATCGTCAGCGCGAGGCCGAGCGGCACTGAGCCCAAAATCAAGTTCTATGTCAACAGCGTTGTTCCCGTTGAGGGGGGAAGCGATGCAGGACTTGAGGCTGCCCGCGCGGAAGCCGGGAAGCTCTGTGACAAAATCGTGGACGAGATAAACGCGGTCCTGAATGCAGCAAAATAATGAAAACGAATGCGCGGGAGAAATCGGCGGCATCAAGATAGAGAAAGCCAGGCTCTTCCGCGCATTCAGGCAAATGGCTGCCCTCCTCGAAGGAGGCAGGGTCTTCGTCGCGTTTGACACGGAGACAACCGGTCTCAAGGCAGAGAACGACGAGGTCCTTGAGATAGGAGCGGTCAAATTCAACAAGGACGGACTCATCGGAGAAAGCTTCAACCGCCTGATTAAGCCGGTCAAGCCTATTCCTGCGTTCATCACGGCAATCAACCACATCGACGACGAGATGGTGAAGGATGCCCCTCCTGTTGCCGAAGTCGTAAAGGACTTCCTGGCCTATGTGGGCAAGAAGTCCGTTCTGGTCGCGCACAATGCCAGGTTTGACGTAAAGTTCGTAAACGCGGAACTAATCAGGGCCGGACTGCCTCAGCTCCTGAACCTCACCGTAGATACCCTTGCACTTTCCCGATGGGCATACCCCCTTCTCGCGAACGAGGCGGAGAAGGGACAGTACAAACTCCAGTCTCTGGCAAAACGCTTCGGCATAGAAGTATTCAATGCCCACAGGGCAGAGGATGACGCCCGCGTCTGTATGGAGCTGTTTCTTCGGATTCTAAAAGACACGGACAGCGTGCAGAAAAAGTCGGAAAAGAAACCGACTGTGCAAATTTAATCAAAAGGTTTTACATATATGAAACAACGGATTGCGGATTACATAGCGGATTTTTTGGTAAATAACGGCATCACAGATGTCTTCACCGTTGTCGGTGGCGGCGCGATGCACTTGAACGATGCACTTGGCCACAAAGATGGCCTTCACAGTACATACAACCACCATGAACAGGCATGCGCGATGGCGGCAGAAGGCTATGCCCGGCTGAATAATAAAATCGCCGCAGTCTGCGTGACGACGGGACCAGGCGGAACAAACGCGATTACTGGAGTAGTCGGTGGATGGCTGGATTCCATTCCGATGCTGATTCTTTCCGGGCAAGTTCGCTATGATACGACCGCACGCTACAACGAGCAGTTTACTGACGGATACAAGCTCCGCGCGGTGGGTGACCAAGAATTTGACATCACGAAATCCATCTCCTGTATGTGTAAATACGCCGTCATGTTGGAAGACCCGCAGAATATCCGGTTTATCCTTGAGAGAGCCTTTCACCTTGCCACGACCGGCAGACCCGGCCCCACGTGGATTGACGTTCCGGTGAACTTCCAGGGAG
>CADBRC010000018.1 GCA_902796985.1 uncultured Spirochaetaceae bacterium | reverse complement strand
TTTTCATATTTCCTCCAGTAATTTAGGGAAAATTACTTAATTCCCGTAGATGCTTATAAGTTTATTATAGCAAAAAAAGTTAATAAGTCAACTAAAAAATTAGTTTTATAAGTGTTTTTAGCTAAAATATTGTTTTTGGGAAGTAATAGACCTGTTCGGAAACTACGTTTCCGCCCAGGTGACGAGTCCAAAATCGCTTAAATAGCGCGATTGTGGACATCGCATTTCAAGGCGACCTGTCCGGAAACTGACGTTTCCGAACAGGTTTAATGGGATTGCCCCTGTACTAATCTGATTGATTATCTCATTTATGCCGATATAGAAGATGTGAAGAAGTCTTTTCCTTTTATAACAGTCTTGTCTTTGCTCGTTGCAGCACCGTTCACATTCGCTCAGAATGCTTCTGCCGGGACAGAAGTTTCATCTGTCGTTGAGGATGTCTCTTCCGGGGAGAATTCCGCCGGGGAGGTCCCGCAGGAGCCGGTGCCTGCCCTGCTTTCCGGCATCTGGGCCAACGACAGCCGTTATGTCGTGTTCGGCTCCGGCTACAACGGCAAGGAAAGCGGCAGGCCGATCCCGGACGTCGTGCTCAGGACTTTCTATCAGTGGTACGATGACAGGGCAGGGGAGAGTAAAGACTATTCTACCACGGTAAAGCGGGACAGGAATGCCGCCGAGACCCGGCAGGCGGAGGAGATGGAGCTTCACTTTACGCCGTTGACCGATGAGCTTTTTACGGCGGACTTGGACAAGCCTGTCGTGCAGGAAGACGGGGACATACTGACTGCCGAGGAAAAGAACAGCGGAGCCTGGGATATAGAGGTCAAGTTCGCCAGCCACAAGCTGGGCGGCGAGGACACCTACCATATTCCGGTCGCGGTCATCGGGGACAAACTCTACCTGAACTTTGCCGTCAAAACCGAGGACAGCGATTCCGTGCCTGCGAGCGAACTTCTGGACGGCATTACCGTGCAGGCGGAGAACCTGCTGGACGGTTACTGGCAGGATGCAGGCAGCGCGAACGGCTTTCTTGTCTGCCCGCCGGTTACGAATACCGAGCTTCTTTCTTATTATATAAAGAACAATGCGGTCTATCATATCCGCTACTGGGAGACCGACATGGAATACAACCCCGAGGCCCAGGCCCTCTTTACCGACGGGGAGGCGACCTACAGTGTCCCCAAGCACCTGCGCTCAGCGGAGAAAACCTATACCTGTACGCTCGGAAAGCGAACCCGCATACGCAATATAGAAAAGAGCGATTCGATAGGAGGGGAATACGAGCGGAACAGCGTCCTGGTGGAGAAGCATTTCACGGATGAGAAAGGAAATGAGAGCAGCTACACCGTCAGGACTTCGACGATTCTTGCGTTCGGTAAGCCCTACCTGACCCTGACCGACGGCAGCCGGAACCTGCAGGAGATTATCGCTGCAAACAACGCCCGCCGCCATCCCCTACCTGCATCTCCTTTCCCGCCACACGGAGTGCTGGACTTTGACTGGAGCATCGTGGAGAACCCGCCCGCTTCATACGACCGCCGTATGATTGATCTGGGCAAGTAGCCGGGGCAGCATAGAAGTCAGCTGCCTATATTGTTTTTCCTGATGATTCTTTCCCGTTCGGCCTTGGTCTCTTCGTCCTCGTAAGCGATGGCCGACTTTCCTCCCGTCATCCTGCCGATTTTGTCCAGGGCGAGGTGGGAGTCATTCAGGAATTCGTCTGCCATCTGGAACATGAACATCATCCCGGGCCAGGTGTCCAGCATGATGTCTACCCCTGCCTCCTGGGCAAGCTGCTTGAATGCGACAGCCTGCCTGGTCAGCACTTCATCCCCTCCCATCTGTATATGAATCGGTGGAAAGCCCTTGAAGGCCTCGGGCAGGGCGCAGAGGGGCGAGACAAGGGGGTTGCGGAAGTTGGAGGCATAGGTGTACACGTCTACTGCCCGGTGCAGCTTGTCACCCGAGATTATGTCGTCATGCAGCCTCTTATTTGCGATGATTTCGTCTTCTGCCGAGAAGTCCAGCCAGGGGGAGAACAAAAGCACCTGGGTGATGTTGCTCCGCTCCGCCTCATCCAGCTTCTGCATCAGGGCCAGGGCTATGCTTGCCCCTGATCCGTCCGCCGCTATGATGATGTTTCCGTCCGGGGTGTATGACCGGGATGCAACGATTTCTTCCCTCAGGGCCCTGTAAACCGTCTGCACGTCGTCAATCGCGGCGGGGAAGGGGTGCTTGGGGGCCAGCCGGAACTCGGGCAGGACTAGGCGGCAGGAGCAGGAATTGGCAAGCGATGCACAGAAGGTACGGTAACTGACCCTGCTGCCCGCGGCAAATGAACCGCCGTGTATATAGAAAATAATCTTGCTGACAGAGGAAAGTTCGGGAATGAGGATGTCACAGACGACATCCCCGTAGGAGTGCTCTACCCGTTCCACATGGTTTGGCAGGAAGACCTCGCTCAAGGTCTCCTCGAATCTGGCCTTGTAGGCCTCCACATCCTCTTTAGGCTCTATAACCAGCTTCCTCAGCTTCTTTACGGCTGCCCTGCGATTGTCTGACATAGGAAGAAAGTATAGCATATTTTGCCTTTTTATGCTACAATCTGCTCGTTATGCCTATAAAGATTGATTCCGCCCTGCCCGCATTCTCTACCCTTGAAAAGGAGAACATCTTCGTTATGTCGGAGAAGAGGGCGGAAATGCAGGATATCCGTCCTCTCAAGATAGCCATCGTGAACCTGATGCCGACAAAGGAGGTTACGGAGACGCAGATCATGAGGCTTCTGTCCAATACTCCCTTGCAGACGGACATCTCGCTCGTCAGGATTTCCGGGCATGTTTCCAAGACTACGCCCCGGGAATACATGAAGCGATTCTACATCTCGTCCAAGGAGGTCTACGACAGCAAGTATGACGGCATGATAATCACCGGCGCACCGGTGGAACAGCTGCCTTTCGAGGATGTAGACTACTGGGAGGAAATCTGCCGCCTGATGGACTACGCCAAGAAGAACGTATTCTGCTCCCTCTACATCTGCTGGGGGGCTATGGCGGCCCTTTACCACTTTTACGGCATACAGAAGCACGTCGTTCGGGAAAAGTATTCCGGCATCTATTACAATAAGCTGATCAGGCCCAAAGATCCCCTTCTGAGGGGATTCGATGACTTTTTCCCTGTCCCGACCTCCCGCTTTACCCGTATAGAGAGCGAGGATATTATGAGGAATCCTAATCTGGAGCTGCTCGCAAACTCCCCCGTCACGGGGATGACCCTTGCCAAGTCCAAGGACTGCCGGTCCGTCTTCATGATGGGACACCTGGAATACGATACGGACACGCTTTCCAAAGAGTATAACCGGGATAAGAAGAAAGGTCTGAACGTCCGCATCCCGGAGAACTATTTCACCGGCGACGACCCGACCAAGCCCGTCTTCTCCAGCTGGCGCAGCACGGCCCACCTCTTCTACACCAACTGGCTCAACTACTACGTCTACCAGACCACGCCCTATCTCTTGACTGACATACAGTAGGCAATCGCTTAGCGCAGCAGCTGCCCCAGGTAATCCTTCAGCTCCGGGGAGCTGGTGATTTCCAGATAGTCCTCAAGACCTTCCCGTGTCCTGCTGCTTTTTGCTGCGTTGGAAAAATCCTGAGGGTAGCATTCCCTCAGCATCCGCGAGAATTTGGCCGCCCCGACTAAGTTCATGTGATGCAAGTCGAAGAAATCATGCTGGTCGAACCCGTTCTGGAAACAGTCGAGCGTGATTTCCGGGTACTTCTCCTTCAGTGATTCGTAGAACTGGTAGAATTCGTCCTCGTACTTCTGACTGTGGGTCACCGGCGGGCTTACCGGAAGCTTGATGAGCCTGACCGTGATGCCTTCTTTCTGGCAAAGCCCGATGAGCCGATCATAATAGAATGCGCACATATCGCTTACGGCAAACGCATCTTTTGTATATGGCTCCATTGTCAGATTCTCTCCGTTTTCGCGTGAAAGATAGCTTCCCAAGTGGATTCCGGCATTGTGGTACAGGTGGCGGTTGCGCTCAAGCCTGTCAGCGAAGCTGCTTGCCATGAGGGCAGGCTGGTATATCGTCGGGGAATAGAAGCTGGTTGCCAGCCATTTTTCCAGCCATCCATCTGCAAGAATCTGCTTTTCGTCGAACTGCCGGGCATGCCTGATGATCTCTATCTGCTGGGGGAAGGTCAGAATATGGCTGTAGAGTACCCGGGTATAGAAATTATCAATTGTCTGCATGTGCATGTCGGCGTATGAGATGTAGCAGACTTTGGGTTTCGTGTTTCGTTTTATATATGTCTGGAACAGCTGATAGTTTTCTACGGGGGTCATACCTCCGAGGGCAATGTTGATGACGTTCTCGCCGAGTATATTCGGCAGGTATGCCGCGTTGCAGGTGGAGTCCCCGATGACGACGACATCAAAGTCATTTCCTTTGAGCCTCTTCACCCAGTCGTAGTACGGTACCTCATCATCGCTGTACGCGAGCTGGCAGGAACGCAGGTAAAACTGCAGGACGAACAGGGGAAGCATGACCAGAATTGATTTGCAAAGCAGCTTAAAGAATGCCCGGGATGTTTTCGTTTCCATCGTTTTACCCTGTCAGAACTGAAAGTAGATGAATTCTTTGCCCGTCATGTTCAGCGAGAAGAGAATCATCAGAAGGATTGTCCAGTATACGGCCAGCCTGAACACCGCGAGCTGCGAGGACAGCCAGTCCAGGACGCATATCTTCTTTTCCTTCATCAGGCTGAACAGGAAGAGAATTGCCGTTCCTGCCAGCAGCATTCCGAAATTAAAAGGGGTCAGTCCCAGTTCATAGAGACTGTCGTTCATGAACATCCCGATGTTCGTCAGCCTGAGTCCCCGCCAAATAACCTTGAGGGCCAGGATAAAACTGCCCGCCCGGAAGAAAACCCATGCGAACGTCACCAGGCAGAAGGTCTTGAGTTTCATCAGGAGGCGGTAAGAAAAGCTTGTCCTGTCCACGCCGTGCGAGTCGAGCAGATGTGCGAGCGGTGCGGACAGTATATCCTCCGCAATCTGGAAGATGCCGTGCAGGAGGCCCCAGATGGCGAACTGCAGGCCCGCCCCGTGCCAGATGCCGCTCGCCAGGAAGGTCAGCAGGATGTTGCGGTATTTCTTCAGTCTGGAGCAGCGGCTGCCTCCGAGGGGTATATAGAGATAGTCCCTGAGCCAGAAAGAAAGTGAAACATGCCACCTGCGCCAGAAGTCTTTGACTGACGTGGCAAGGTAGGGCTGGCGGAAGTTGTCGGTCAGACGGAAGCCCAAGACGAGTCCCGCCCCCCGCGCGATGGTGGAGTATCCCATGAAGTCGCAGTAAATCTGCAGGGCAAAACACAGCGTCGCAATGATGAGGGGCATGCCGTGGTAGGAACTGATGCTCCCATATACCTGGTTGACGAGCACTGCCGCCCTATCTGCTATGACGATTTTGAGAAAGAAACCCCAGAGCATGACGAGGAGTCCTTTTCTGACGCGTTCGTAGTCAAAGGGGTATGCCCTGTCCAGCTGTGCGAGCAGCGTGCTGCTCCGCTCAATTGGGCCTGCGACGAGCTGGGGAAAGAAGGAGACGAAAAGGGCATATTTGAGCAGGCTGCGCTCCGCCGTTATGTTCTTTCGGTACACATCGACCGTATATCCAACCGCCTGAAAGGTGAAGAAGGATATGCCGACGGGAAGCTCCAGCGCGGTCTTGGGGAAGGAGCATGCGGCTCCCAGTCTGGCCAGCAGCTGCTCGATGAAATTGAAGAAGCATCCGTAGTATTTGAAGAGGAAGAGTGCGCCGAAATTGTAAGCGAGGACAAGGGCAAGCGTCAGGAACCTGATTTTCCGTCCCGCTGACTGAATGAACAGTCCTCCGCAATACGTGACGAG
>CADBRC010000017.1 GCA_902796985.1 uncultured Spirochaetaceae bacterium | reverse complement strand
GAAACCCATGCTTGCCCGGGGTGAGCTCCACTGCATCGGCGCGACCACGCTGGATGAGTACCGCAAGTACATCGAGAAGGACGCGGCCTTGGAGCGGAGATTCCAGCAGGTCTACTGCGCGGAGCCGGACGTGGAGGCGACGATAGCGATCCTGCGCGGCCTCCGCGACAAGTACGAGATACACCACGGAGTAAAGATAAACGACGAAGCTCTGGTCGCCGCGGCGACGCTCAGCAACCGATACATCACCACCCGCTTCATGCCGGACAAAGCGATAGACCTGGTGGACGAGGCCGCAAGCCGGCTCAAGATGGAGATAGAGAGTCAGCCCGTAGAACTGGATCGCCTGGAGCGCAAGCTTCTGCAGCTGCAGATAGAGAAACAGTCTCTTTCCAAAGAGGACGATGCGCCAAGCATGGAGCGTCTTGCCAAACTGGAGAAGGAGCTTGCCGAGCTTACGGCAGAGCGCGACGCCATGAAACTCCAGTGGCAGAACGAAAAGCTGGCCATAGAGGGCAGCCGCCACTCCAAGGAAGAGCTTGAGAAGGCGAAGTTCGACATGGAGAAATATACCCGGGAGGGCAACTTTAATAAGGCTGCGGAACTGAAGTATTCGGTCATACCCCAGCTGGAAAAGGCGATAGCGGACGAGCAGAACAAAAGCAATGCGGCGGCCGGAGCAGAAGGAGAAATCAGCGAAGAGCGCAAGAGCCTGCTCCGCAAGGAGGTGACGGAAGAGGACATAGCCCGCGTCGTGTCCAGCTGGACGGGCATCCCTGTCTCCAAGATGATGAGCGGCGAGAAGCAGAAGTATCTGGAGCTGGAGGACGTACTGCACAAACGGGTCATCGGGCAAGATGCGGCGGTGCAGGTCGTTGCGGATGCAATCAGGCGCAACAGGGCAGGACTTTCCGATCCCAACAAGCCGCTCGGCACCTTCCTCTTCATCGGCCCTACCGGTGTGGGCAAAACCGAGCTCGCGAAGACCCTCGCAGACTTCCTCTTTAATGATGAGAAGTCGCTCACACGGATCGATATGTCGGAGTACATGGACAAGTTCTCCGTGACCCGCCTGATCGGCGCGCCGCCAGGATACGTTGGCTACGACGAAGGCGGACAGCTGACGGAGGCCGTGCGCCGCCGCCCGTATTCGGTAGTCCTCTTTGACGAGGTTGAGAAGGCTCATCCCGACGTGTTCAATGTCTTCCTGCAGCTGATGGACGACGGGCGGCTGACCGACGGTCAAGGCCGGGTCGTAGACTTCAAGAACACAATTATCATCATGACGAGCAACCTCGGCTCCGACCTGATACTGGAGGCGGCCTCCGGCAACGGACAGAGGGGTATGGATGACGGAGAGCTCAAGGAGCGGATTGACGGGCTCTTAAAACGGAGCTTCAAGCCTGAGTTTCTGAACAGGATTGACGAGACTGTCATGTTCAACCGCTTGGGCAAGGAGCACGTCAAGAGCATCGTCCAAATCCAGCTGAACCGCCTTACAGCCCGCCTCGCTGACAGGCGGATTCAGATAGAGTTCACACCTGCCGCCCTTGATCTTATCGCCGACCTGGGTTACGACCCGGCTTTCGGCGCACGACCGGTCAAGCGGGCCATACAGAACTACGTGGAGAACCCGTTGTCCAAGGCCCTGCTTGCCGGAACCTTCGGCGAGGGCTCCCGCATTACGGCGGACACGGAAAACGGGAACATCACGTTCAAGTAGCCTGTGCAAGCCCCCTGTGTTCCTTGCTTTCTGGAAGCGGCAGGGGGTCTGCACCGGGGGAGTATAAAGAAGACATGAAAACAACTTTATTGGTACACGTCGTTGTTGACGGCTGCGACGAAGTAAAAAGCCCGCTCTCTACGGCACGGATGATTCGCTTCCACGGAAGAGCAGAGTCCGACTTCTTCAACGGAGAGATACTTCCCGGGGGCGTTGACACCCAGCGGGAGTACAGGGACAAACCCTTTTCGCTTTCCGCCCGCTACATGCTGAAAGGAAAGGACAAGGATGGAAAAGACTGCCGTCTGTTCATAGAGAACAACGGAACTGCCACAGACGGTGTCGTGACAACGAGCCCCATTTTGGTATCAGACAGTCCCTCGCTCGCCTGGCTTGAGACAGCCCGCACATCGGGTAGCATATCTGACAAGAACGGGGAACTCCTGATTACGATCCAGATTGAGGCGGACTAAGACAG
>CADBRC010000016.1 GCA_902796985.1 uncultured Spirochaetaceae bacterium | reverse complement strand
CTCGCGCCAAATAATGACATCGGTTGTCTACAACGCCGGAATCAAGGAAAACGCAGGAATCTTCAACCACACCCAGGGCTGGGGCGTCATCGCCGAGACCATGCTGGGCAACGGTGACCGCGCCTACGAGTACTGCAAGGCAGCCCTCCCCGCCTCCTACAACGACAAGGCGGAAGTCAGGCAGAGCGAGCCCTACGTGCAGGCGCAGACGACATACTCCACCTACAGCCCCCGCGCGGGCAACGCACGCACCTCGTGGCTTTCCGGCGCGGCGACCTGGGCCTACTACAGCCTGACCCAGTACATCCTGGGCATCCGCCCCCAGTACGAGGGCATGATGATAGACCCCTGCATCCCCAAAGCCTGGGACGGCTTTAGGGTGACCCGCCGCTTCCGCGGAAAGACCATCCGCATAGAGGTGAAGAACCCAGGACACATCTGCAAGGGAATAGCGTCACTGACGCTGAACGGCAGTAAGCTGGACGGAAACGTGATTCCCGCTGACGCACTCAAGGACAGCAACGAGGTCGTCGCCGTCATGGGTGACGTGCAGCGCGGCGACTGCTACGGCGAGCGCCTGTAGAGACAAAGCTTTTCGACGACGGGAGGACGGGGCAGCAGCCTACATCCTCCCGTACCTGTCCTCCGGCTGCCGGGCAAAGTAGTCCAGCAGCTGAGCCCGGCTCTCGTCCGGGCCCGAAGCATTGAGCATCTTGCTTTTGAAGTAGTGGGCGAACGAAAAGTTATCGCAGTAGTATGAGAAAAAACGCTGAAGCCGTGTCTTGTGAAATTCCGGCGGCTGACAGGCCACAACATCATCTATAAAGTCCAGGGCGAGCTGCTGAAAGTCTATCTCCACCGCTTCCCCTCCCCTGCCCGAAGCGTTCAGCTCCGCGAATATCCAGGGCTTCTGGGCGGCGGCACGGGCTATCATAACACCGTCCGCGTCCGGAGCAGCAGCACAGGCGGCCTGCAGGCTCGCCGCATCCTTCACGCCCCCGTTCAGATACACCTGTACCCGCCCGCCATAGCGTCCGCAGAGCCTTTCTACGTAGCCGTAGCGGGGCAACCGGTGGCACTTCTCTTTCTTGGTGCGGGGATGAAGCGTAATCAGCTGAACCCCCTCGTCCACAAGCATATCAGTGAAGGCAAAAAATCCTTCGTCCGTAAAGTCCTCGTCACCGAGCCTGCATTTGACGCTGAGCCGCATCGCCGGGAAAGCAGAGAGTGCTTCCTTCACCCCCCTCACGGCTTCCCGAGTCTCCGGCAAAGGTTTTGTCATCCAGGCTATCCCCGCCCCAGTCTTGTAAATCTGAGGGGCAGAGCAGCCCATGTTTATGTCCACGCCTATCCCGCCGAGCCCGGCGACGACAGCTGCAGCTGCAGCAAGAGGCTCAGCCCTGCTCCCCGTCAGCTGCCAGACGATTTTTTCCGGACAGGGACCGTTCATGATATAATACTTCTCGAACGGCCCCATGTTCAGCAGGGAAGGGGCGTTTATCATCTCAGTGAAATACTCGTCGCAGCCCCCGAAACGTTCCACAGCGCGGCGGAAAGCCTCGTGGCTCAGCGTCGCCATGGGGCCGCAGATAAGACGGAGCATCAGACCTTCTTAATCAGGCTCTCGACCGCCTGAGCCGCCCGGTCAATGTAGCCCTCGTCGAGTGTCTCCACTTCGCCGTTGTCCACGGCGACGGACATCTTCTGCTCGATCGGCAGGCGGGCGAGCACCTCAAGGCCGAAATCCTTGGCGATTCCGTCTATGTTGTTCTCGCCGAAGATGCGCAACTCCTTGCCGCAGTCCGGACATTTAACATAGCTCATGTTCTCGATGAGGCCGAGAATCGGCACCTTCATCATGTTCGCCATGTTGACCGCTTTCTCCACGATAACGCGGACGAGCTGCTGCGGAGAGGCGACGACGATGATGCCGTCAATCGGGATGGACTGGAAGACCGTCAGCGGAACATCGCCCGTTCCCGGCGGGCAGTCCACGAACATGAAGTCCACGTTGTCCCAGACGACATCGCTCCAGAACTGGCGGACGGCCCCGGAAATCACCGGACCGCGCCATATCACCGGGTCAGTCTCGTGCGGAAGCAGAAAGTTCATCGACATTATCTGCACCCCGCCTCCGCTGACAACGGGCTTGATGTATTCAGAATGCTTACCGTCAGGCCCCGCCATGGAGCCGCCTTCCGCCCGTTCCTCCTGAAGGCCAAAGGCCGTCGGAATGGAGGGACCGGTTATGTCCGCGTCCAGAATCGCCGACCGGTAACCGTCCCTGTGAACTTTCGCTGCGAGCAGGCTCGTCACCATGGACTTGCCCACGCCGCCCTTGCCGCTTACGACCGCTATGACTTTCTTAACCGAGGAGCCCGCGTGCAGCTGCTCGTGCATGTCCCTGTCCTTGCAGCCCTCTCTATTACAGCCGCCACACTCGTGGTTGCAGCCTTCTTCAGCCATCGTATTTCCCCCTAAAAATATCTTCTATATCAACTATAATACTGATTTCTGCCCGCAAACGGCAAGCCGGGCAACGCCGGCAACGCCTGGCAACGCCGATGTTACAGGCCGCAAATCCTGTCAGCGACATGAACACCGCTCGCGGAAGCATGGGAAAGCGAATGGGTCACGCCAGACCCGTCGCCGATGATATAGAGCCCCTTGTACTTGCTCTCCAGATTCTCGTCAATCTCCACTTCCATATTGTAGAACTTGACCTCAACCCCGTAGAGCAGGGTGTCGTCGTTCGCCGTACCCGGGGCAATTTTGTCCAGAGCATGGATCATCTCGATGATTCCGTCCAGAATGCGCTTGGGCAGGACCAAACTCAGGTCGCCGGGGGCAGCCGCGAGGGTTCCCCGGACATTTCCTTCCTCCAGCCGCTCCACCGTACTGCGCCGCCCCCGCTCCAGATCGCCGAAGCGCTGTACCAGGACCCCGCCGCCAAGCATGTTGGACAGGCGGGCAATGCTTTCCCCGTAGCTGTTGCTGTCTTTAAAGGGCTCGGAGAAAGCCTGTGAGACCAGCAGGGCAAAATTCGTGTTGTCAGTTTTCTTGGACGGATCCTCAAAGGAATGGCCGTTAACGGTGATAATGCCGTTCGTGTTCTCGTTGACGACAATTCCGTGAGGATTCATGCAGAAGGTGCGCACCTGATCCTCAAACTTCTCCGTCCGGTAGACGATTTTGCCCTCGTACAGTTCGCTCGTAATATCCTCAAAGATAACGGCAGGCAGCTCCACGCGCACGCCGATGTCCACCCTATTGGACTTGGTTGGAATGCCGAGCTCGGAACACACCCCGGCCAGCCAATGACTGCCGCTCCGTCCGACCGACACAATGCAGCTCTCGCAGGAGGCATCCATCTCGCATCCCTCCCCCTTCCACTTGACGGCATAGCCTTTCCCCGCCCGTTCAATCCGCGTTATCGGGGTGTAGAAGAAAAAGGATACCTTGTCCTTGAGCTCCTCATAGAGTTTCTGCAGGACAACATAGTTTATGTCCGTCCCCAGGTGACGGACGCTCGCATCCAGAAGGTTCAGCTTGTTCTGCATGCATATCTTCTTGTACTTGGTTCCTCCGGTAGAGTAGAGCCGCGTCCCCTCCCCGCCGTGGGAGAGGTTTATCTCGTCCACGTACTGCATGAGGGAAAGGGCCTTCTTCTTGCCGACATGAGCGTAAAGGGTCCCGCCGAAGTCGTTCGTGATGTTGTACTTGCCGTCGGAGAATGCCCCTGCCCCGCCAAAGCCGCTCATTATGGAGCAGGTCTTGCACTTGATGCAGCTCTTGACCGTCGTCCCGTTTATGGGACACTTCCGCTTCTCCAGGGGGCCGCCAGCCTCGAATACGGCGATTTTCAGCCCGGGCCTGTTCTTGACAAGCTCATATGCCGAGAAAATTCCTCCCGGCCCCGCGCCAACAATGATAACGTCATAAGTCATACCCCCATTATAAGGCAGCGGGAACGAAAAGAAAAGGAAAAACTGTTTCAGCCCATGCCGATCCTGGGGAAAAGGGCGAAGAATGCCGCAAGCTTTTCAATCAGGAAGAAAAGCTGGTTCAGCACGAAGGAGCAGAGGGGGACAAGGGGAGGAAAGGCCAGGCCCGCCACGACGGAAACAAGGGAGGCCGCCATAAAGAGGCCGATAAGGGGCGACACGACGACGCTCGCGATGATTCCAGCCGGGGCGATGCAGCCGAAAAGACAAAATGAGACAGGGGCTGTCGCTGTAAATGCGGAGAGCGAGGCCGAAAGCGGCGATGCAAGCGCAGGCGGCAGGAAGGGGGCAAGGCGGCGTTCGACGGGGGCAGACAGAAAGAGGATGCCCGCGACGGCCGCGTAAGACAGCATGAACGCAGCCGTCTGTACGTCAGCCGGGCGCAAAAGGACATGGAGCAGGAACACAGCCCCCATAACCGTCCTGCCGTCTGCGCCGGGAACATGCAGGCGGGTACAGGAGGACAAGAGGATGACAAAGAGAAAGGCCCTGAACAGGGAGGGGGAAAGCCCTGCAAAGAAGACAAAGCAGGATATGCCGAGCAGTACGGGCAAAAAGCCCCGTCCCCGCCCCGTAAAGCAGGAAAAGAAGGACGAGAAGAAAGACAGGTGCATCCCGCTCAGGGCAAGCACGTGCGAGAGTCCCGCCCTGCGGAAAAGCTCCGACATGTCCGCATCCAGGTACTCCCGCGAACCGGACAGCAGGGCAAGGACAAGGCCGCCGGCCCTTCCCCATGAGGCGACGAGCCGCCTGAAGTACAGCCTGGCAACGGCACGGAGACGGAAGAGGACAGGCAGGAGGCCTTTCCCCCAGCCCAAGTCCTCGGCTCCGCGTACCTCAAAAAGGCCTTTCTTCGCATTCCATCGGCCGGTAAAGCGGAAGGATGCCCCTGTCTCCAGCAGAAAGGAATTGCCAGCCTTGGAATACAGGCGGCCGGGATAGAGGGATTCCACCAAAACGGCGGGCAGGGACAGGGAGATGCAGCCCCGGGCCTCGCTGGAGACGGAGCCGCCCGGAAAGCTGCCAGAGGAGCGGAGGACCTCCGCCCGGCAGCCGTATGCCGCCCCCGGCCCGCCGGACAGCCTGGCCGGACTGGAGCACAGCCGGCATTCCAGCAAGTCTACCGACGGCAAGGAGACAAGAGAGCCATAGACGCCGGACTCCTTAACAGGAACGGCACCACAGTAGATGAGGGCGGCCAAAAACAGGGCCACCAAGAGAACGGGATTTGTTTTTACCACTTCAATTTTGCGAGGGCAAGGCGGGCCTCATCCGTGACATCACTCGGATAATCCAGGTATGTCGCATAGAGAAGGTAGTCAAACGCGGCCTTGTCCCCCAGACCTCCCAAAGCCTTGATTACGGAAAGCACGACGGCTTCCTCGGGGGCAGCCCCCGACTCCATGTCCTTGTTGAGGGAATCAAGGTATTTGGAAAGGTAACGGCCCGTGTCAGGACATGAGACCTGGGCCATATCACGTATCAACGCGCAGAATCCGTCCGTGCCGAGCAGCCTCCAGCCGTAGCTCTTGCAGGCCAGGGGGAAAGCATCCGCAATGTCCTGGGCACATCTGGTCCAGCGGCAAGCGGCGGCAAGCGAGACGGAACGCACGTACAGCAGGGCATCCTCCTCGGAGGAAAAAACACCGTTGTTGTCCCTCGCAGTATTTATCTGTTCGAGAAGCATCTTTTCCGCAACTTTACCCTTCGTTTTTTTTGAAATTTTTTTATTGGAGTCTATGATGCCAAGAATCTTCAGCCGCTGGGTTACGCCCGCACTGTCCGTTATCTTCAGAATCTCGCTTTCGGCCCCGGCAGCCAGGGGCGCATAGGAATCCTCCAGAAGCTCCCTGTACGCACTCCAGACATCCATCAGGTCCGCGATGAAAAGGATGTTGAACGAAATGCGGTTACCGCTATTTTTCATGACGAGGAGGCACTTCTTCACAAGGGCATCCATCGTATCCCTGCCGGGATTGTCAGCCGCCTCCTGCACCCGTTCCGCGACAAAGGAGTTTACAATCTCCAGGCTTTCCGGACTGAAATCCGAGGACAGGGAATCCAGCACCGCAAGACGGACAGCCGGGGAAGAGAAATCCTTGAACGCCCGTCCCAGACTCCTGGAAGCAGCCTCCCGTTTCTCCGGAGGAAGGCTGCTCAGATTAAGGGATGCGGCGGCCCGCTCCATCAGCAGGTCCAAATCCCCGTCGTCTCCGAGCTCATCATGCAGGGAAAGGGCGTAGTCCACGGCCCTAGCCAGGAAGATATTGTCACCGGACGATGCAGCCTCCCCCACCGCCTGGACTTTGTCAGAGATATTGCCTTTAAGGAAATTCTTCTTGTATGAGGAGGCAGGAGAAAGGCTGCCGAGAAGGAAAAACAGAAGTGCAGATGCGACGAAGCTTTTTCCCGCCATATCCCTCCCCGGCGCAGGGTTACAGGTCGAGCCCTCCGGCCTTATTGCGCTGCACGGCCTCAGTTTTCTCTGCAAGTTCGGCGGCTGAGGAAATCTCGTCAAGGAGATTTGCGTCGGCTTCCAGCTCGGCGTCTTTCTTCTCCTCCTTCACAGTTCCCGCCGTGTCGCCCAAGGACAGGCGGTTGTAAATGTAGTTGAGCAGGGTGTTCCGCATATCGTCATCGATGTAGGTGCACTCGAAATGCAGTTTGGACTCGTTCTTCTCCTTGTTGAACTCCACGGAACGGACTATGCCGAACATCATTATCGTCGTGCTGCCGATGGCGAACTGAATCTTTATCCTCATGTTTGACTTCGCCTTGCCGGGAAGACAGATAAGGGCACCGGATTCACTGACATCCTCAAGGACACACTTCGCTCCGTCAGCCTCAGGATCAACCTTGGAGTAGTCTATGTCCGAGGACTTTATCAGGAAGAGGAACGCGTCTATGCTGCAGCTGCAGCGGACAGCCTGACGCTTCTGAATCCTGTCCAGTTTGCCCGTATGGTTCAGCATGATGCAGGGCTTGCCCTCAAAAGAGCCGGAGTCGTCCACAGTCGTATCGAAGGCATAGCAGGCATCCCCCTTACGCCACATGTAGACGGTAACAGTCTTGCCCTTCCACTGATTCGGGGGCAGAATCTCGCTCTTAGACGACGAACCGACCCGCAGGATTTTCTTAGGAAGCTCTATCTCTATCCTGCGGCCGTTGTTCAGGACGATGGACGAATAGACCCCTCTGCCGGGGAATATGACGGAAAGCCTCTGTCCGGACTCAAGCGCAGCAGTCGTCTGAATGCGGGAGTTCTCGTCCCCCTCAAGCGCAACTTTGGTCCTGAGCTTGTTCAGCTTGGACACGAGCACCTGGCCGCCGGTCGCAGAAGCCCCCTCCCGCCTCAACTCAGACAGAACCATCGCGATGACCCTGTTCAGCGTCGGGATGGACTCATACAGGGACAAAGGATCCAAGATTCCCAACTTCTTAACGGTCTTCCATATAATGCCCGTCTCAGAGAACCTGAATCCGTTCTCCCGTCCGTATGAATAAAAGGCTATCTTCTCGCTGAATATAGATATGAGCCTGAGCAACCCGACAATCACAAGGATTACGATGAAAATAATGAGCAAAACGGCTTTTACGTTCAAAATGACCCCTTCCCTCTTTTTTACTTTTCCTCTATAGTATCGTCACCAAGGGGAACACTCCCCATATATAACATAGTTTACCAGCTTTTTAATGAAATTGAAATATCTTTCTGCGGAATTTTTGTTTATTTTTCTGATTTTGGCCCTGCCGCCGCTGCTGACCGCTTCATCCGGGAATCCGCCGGCAGCCCCCCGCTTCTCCCTGGCCAACGCGGAGACCCTTGCCATAGCCATACTGCTCTGTTTCCAGCTGCGGAGGGAGCTTCCCCGCCCCCCCTGCCCCGCTTTCCGCAAAGTCTCCATCGCCACAGTAACCTTCGGGGTCCTGATGCTGGCCTATGCAGTGGTGGAGCTGGGAGGAACAGTCCTGAGCCTGCTGCTCGGACAGGGGGAGCCACTGGCTGCCTCCCGCCCGATCGCCGGGGCCGGCCAGTGGCTGCTGGCAACCGCCGCCCTTGCCAGCGGTGCATTCTACGAGGAGTGCCTGTACCGGGCGTTCCTGCCGGAAATTCCCCTGCTCCTGCTGGACAGGGCCGGAAACACATGGTTCCAGGGGCACAAAAAGCCCCTCGCCGCCGGGATTGAAGCGTTCTGCATCATCGTGTTCGCCCTCTCCCACCGTTACCTGGGGATGCTGGCAGTCACGAACGCCCTGCTCTGCGGGACAGTCCTGAGGGTCTGCTACAGGAAAAGCGGGGGCATACTCTGCGGAACGGCGGCCCACTTCTGCTACAACATGACCCTCCTGCTCTTCTCGTCACTGACCCCGGCATGACTCCGGCCTTGCCCGGGAAGGAGCCTAGAAGCGCCCCTCGTCTCCGTCGTGGCCTACCAGCTCGTTGTTATCCTTGATGTACTGCATAACCTCATCCAGCTGGCAGAAGGCGAGCGCAACAACCGTATCCGCCGCTCCATAGTAGACCGCGATGCGGCCGGTCGCCTGATCAGCGAGCGTAGCGACCGGGAAGCAGACGTTGGGAACGAACCCCGTCGTCTCGTAGGGGGCCTCCGGCGTCAGCATGTAGCGGCTGCAGCGGTACAGGACCTTGCTCGGGCAGTCCCTGTCCAATATGGCCCCGCTGAAAGAGTAGACAAAGCCGGAGCAGGTGGAAGAAACCCCGTGATAGAACATAAGCCAGCCCTCGTCGGTCTCAATCGGCGCGGGGCCACAGCCAATCTTGACCCCCTGCCACCAGGCACTGCCGCCCTTCTGCATGACCAGGCGGTGCTGGCCCCAGAAAGTCAGGTCGGGGCTCTGGCTCAAAAGGATGTCGCCGAAGGGCGTATGCCCGGAGTCTGAAGGACGGCTGAGCATGACGAACTTCCCGTTTATCTTGCGCGGGAAAAGAACCCCGTTGCGGTTAAAGGGGATGAAGGGGTT
>CADBRC010000015.1 GCA_902796985.1 uncultured Spirochaetaceae bacterium | reverse complement strand
CCGTAGACCGGGGTTCCACAGGCAAGGGTCAGCGCTTTGAGGGTGCTCAGGCCCAAACGAAGCCCCGTGAACGAGCCCGGCCCCAAAGTCAGGCACGTGTAATCCAGCTGGGACGGCGTCAGCCCCAGTTCCCCCATCACAAAGTCAACCGCAGGCAGCAGTTTCTCCGACTGCCTGATTCCTATGTCGTATACGATTTTTACCGTGCTCTCACCGCTCTTTGCGGCAATTGCGATTTTTGAGACCGCACAGTCAATTGCAAGGGCTTTCATTCGATTATACCGTTGTTCCAGTTGTCTATCTTTATTTCCCGGCTGCCGTCCTCCCTGGGTGACAGGCTCATCCGGATAGTCCTCTTGGGCAGGCAGGAACCGACGTTCTCGCTCCACTCTATGACCGAGACCCCCTTGCCATAGAGCATCTCTTCGACCCCCAGATTCAGGAAGTCCTCCTCTCCGTCCAAACGGTAGGCATCAATATGGTAGAGCGGCATTCTGCCCCCTTCATACTCACTGACCAGACAGAAAGTCGGGCTGGTTACCGTGTCCTCAACCCCAAGAGCTTTCGCTATACCTTTGGTGATTGTCGTCTTTCCTGCTCCAAGCGTACCGGTCATCGCTATGACATCGCCGGCCTTCAAAAGCCTGCCAATCCGTTCACCAAGGGCAATCGTCTCTTCTTCGGATTGAGGCGTAAAAACGAAGCTTCCGCCCGTCATGGCAGCTCGCGGTTCTTGTCCATCTTGATGACGTATTCTTTGAGAGCCTTCATCACCGGAAGAAGGGGGTAGTCGAGCGTCCTGGGAATATCGTTCACATGATACGACCTCATTCCCAAGGGATTTATCTCAACATAAAAAGAAAAGGGAAAGGAAGCCTCTTTGGAAAGGTACTCTATCACTGCCGTCGCCTTATAGCGATTTATATAGTAGATATAGCCTTCTTCCTTTGAAATAGATTTAATCTCTGCCACTCGCATTGTATTATCTATTATAACGTAAAATTCTGTTAAAAACAATAGCTTTCTTAAACGCCTGACTAGTCATAGTCATACACAAAGGCAGCTATTCTGTTCCTGTCGGCAATGCCGAGATCCACGAACTTAACATGGAGGAAATACATGTTGCTTTCGGCGGCAGAATCCTTCGTCGTCATGACGATGTATCCGATGACCTGTATGGGAGTACTACCGATGCTGAATTCCAGACTCAGATACTGCCCCTGCTTTATCGGTATCTGGCAGTCAAAGCGACAGCCGCCCGTGGAGATGTCATGCAACTGTCCGTCATAGCGCTTCTCAGCAATCTCGTAATTAACGGCATTCCCCTGCTTGATGGCCTTGACAGATGAGAACTTGCAGGGAACTGACAAGGGGTGACGCTTGGAAGTACGCCGCTGGGCAGCGGTCAGCGTGGAGTTGGAGGACGCGATGAGGATAAATTTGCCGCTCTTCTCCTCCTCATAGCGGACGACACGCGACAAGAGCGCATAGGAAGAACCGGAGTCAGTCCTGAACGTCATCACAAACTTTGCAAGGGGGGCGGGTTTCTTGTCGCTCGCATGCAGCTGCTGCGGTATGGAAAGGACAATTCCCTGGTTGTCAACCCTGTCCAGCGTCAGCGTCCACTGGTAATGGCTGCTGTCCATGAAGGTCAGTTTCTGGCCCTCGGGAATCGCCTTTGCATTGGTCAGCATCGTCAGGTTCTCGTGCGCCTTGTCAATCTTGTAGCGCATATCAAAGAAGGACTGCATCTTCTGCTCGTCAGCACGGACACTCTTCATATCCTCGTACTGTTTTCTGAAAAGTTCTTTTATGGCATCCTTATCACGGATGAGGTATTCCAAGTTCCTGGGAGTAAATTTCTTGCAGGTTGCCTCAAGGATTTTCTTTTCCTCAGCGTTCAGACCCGCGAGCTGCGCGACATTGTTGATATTCTCTTTTTTGGTCGGCTTGTCCTTGTTCACCTCAAGCCAGTTATTTTTCGCCCTGGCCGCCCGTATCTTGGCAAGGACAAGTCCGACAAAAGTCGCACCGACGATTATGCAGAGCACAACGCCCATAACTGCATACATCGCGCTGTTGACACCGGCCTTTCTCTCAACATCCAGAAGCAAATTCGCATTAACAAACGGCATAGTCTACCCCTTATATATCAAAATCGGCAGAAAAGACAATATCACACAGCAAAAAGCCTATCAATTAAAGGGTCGATATTGCCTGGGTAATTGCCTTGAGCCGGGGGCTTATCTCATATTCCGCCAGATCCCCGACCGTGACGGTATCATTGCCCTCCATCGCATCCTTGAAGTCGGAAAGGATAGGCAGGAAATCCTTGAAGAAATCCAAAAAACCAGCCCCGTCTATCGTCAGCTTGCCGTAAATCTCGGGGAAGAGCGAAGTCATTGTCGCCGTATGGAAGAAAGCATTGCAGTCAGAAGCGAGGCTGTCAATGATGGAGGCAGCCTCCTTATCTTTGCCGCCCTGCAGGAGGACAGGAATGTCTCCAAGAGAAAGCGAACTTATTCTGGCTGCTATATCCTTCAGGGAATCAACTAGCTGGCCCTTGGTCAGAACCGTGAGCTCCAAGGAAGTCTTCTCGCCCAACGGATAATCCAGAATCGAATCAAACTTATCCGGGGAAACCTGCTCCCCGTCAAGCACGATTTTAACCGTAGTTGCATCGTTCTGGGAAGCGGCATCCTCAAAAGACTTAAGGACGTCGCCCACCGTCTTCTCGTCCTCAAGAGTCACATCCACATCCTGCCCGTTCACTTTAAGAAACATTTCCCCATCCCCTATTTATTGTTGTTGGAAGCATTGGAGAAGGTATTCTGGATGGACTTCTGCTGGCTCTCAAGGCTGTTCAGGGTTCCTTCCATGTTCGAATACTTCGCCTTCAGGTTGCTCTCCTTCCGGTCCAGCTGCACCTGCAGCTCCGAGATTTTCTTATTGGAGCTCTCTATCTGGGAGTCGAGCGTGTTCATCTTGGATGCGATGATGCCTCCGGCCTGGGTCCAGGAAGCCGTCTGCTTCTCCAGCATATAGGCTATGCCGTCATCCGCAATCAGGTCTCCGTCCTTGTCGTAGCCGAAGAGCTTCTTTATGTCGTCAAGGTTGTTGTCTATCGCAGCATCCAGCTTCTTTTCGTCGATTTCAAGATAGCCCCTCAGACGCGATGCACTGTAGCTCGTACTGTTGGTCGCAGCGTTGGAGGAAATGCCTATCTGATTGAGCATCGTGATTTCGGCAAACTCGGAATGCGGATAGGCAGCAGTTACGATTCTCTGCATGGAAGACTTGCCGTTGTTCAGCGTAAAGTCTCCCATAAACATGCCGAGCTTCTCCTCCGCTTTCTCCTTCTCATCGCTTGACAGATAGTCCAGCTCCGTGATGATCTCAGGCTTGTTGCTCGTCAGGATGTTTATCTCCGCCAGCACCTGGTTGTAATTACCGACGAACGTAATAAGGGCATCCTTGACCGCCTCCTTATCGCTCGTGACGCTTATCGTCGCGGGCCGCTCTGTCTTGCCATGAACGTGCAGGGTCACCTCTGGGACAATGTCGTCTATGTCGTTGGAGCCGCGGGTTATCGTTATGCCTTCGTACTTCAGCGTTGCATCGCCCGCGCTCGTAATGGCGTGCTTGGGATTGTATCCCCTCGCCTGCGCCGCGTCGAACGACTGGGGCACGCTCATCGTAATGGCCTTTCCCGTGTTGGAGTTACGGATAATCAGACCTTCCGCATCCGGATAGTCATCGAGGGATATCGAGACGGTCACGTTCCCGTCTTCGTCCACGGGGAGCGAGCTTATGTCTACAGGTGTCTCCGACCCGTCTTTGTTGCGGATTGCAATGTAGTTGGAGTCCTCTATGGGATTGAGCGGCACTTTATCATCCTTGACGAGGGCCGCATCGAGCGAAGCATCGCTCTTCTCATTGTAAATCGTTATGCCGCCGAACGTAACGCTTCCCGCATCCGGCAGGTCGGGATTGGCAAGCGAGTTGTTGAAACTCTCGGTGATGTCGACGGTTTCCTCCGCCTTGAACGTGAACTCAAGCATCTGGTGCCCGTCAGCATTGAGGCCGGCAGCCAGAGGAATCTCTATCGCATTCCGTGCAGGAATAGAAATGCTGCCGTCCTGCATCGTCACGCCGCCCTTGGACAGGGCAGGCATATCCGACTGAACCACAGCATCGTTCGTTGCCGGAACTTTATAGTCCATAAGGGATGAGGAAAGGCTGGACGTCTCCATCTTGGCTTCCCCCACCATATCGATTGCCTTGGCAAACTCGAGGGCCTTCTCCTTGAAGACGAGCTTGTTCTCAGCCCCTTCCTTGAGCCCTTCAATGAGGAGCGCACTGTCCTTCTTGCTCACGCCGATGACGCTCACCTTAAGCAGGTCAGTACCGCGCTTGTTCAGCGCCTTCACAAAATCCGGGAGCTTGCCGCCCTTCCAGTTAAAATCTATCGTCTTGTCGCCGACGCCGAAGACATAGCGTCCGGCCTCGACCTTGTAATTCTTGTCTATGTTGCCGCTCAAAAAGCGGTCTGCCGTCGCCTCCTGGACGACTTCAATCTTGAAGTCGCCGACTTCCGCGTCACGGTCGGCATCCGCCGTTATCGCGTTCTCATCGGAGGAACCTGCATTCTTGCTGTTAAAAGGATTATCAAATGAATAGAGGGTCTTAACGCTTTCCCTGAGGGCAGAAACCTTCTGGTTCACGCCCCTCCAGGCGTCCTGCTGGCCCTGATACTTCTCGCGGTTGGACTCTTCCCTTTTCAGGGGAATCCGCTCCACCTCCATCAAGGCCTCAACGAGATCATTGGTTTTGTATTTGTCCGAAACTCCAGGTATACTCAACCCGTCTGCCATAGTCCCGCCCCCTCATTTAAAAGAAGAACTACGCTGTCCCTTGAGACAGCGTAGTTGCTTATACATTCTCATCAAAAATCAAGCCGGCGGCATCTTTAAAGTATGCCTGCAACTTCTGCATATCCTCTGACGGGATTTCCCGTATGACCCGCTGAGTGTTCGGATCGATAACCTTGACTACAATCCTTCCCAACTCTTGGTTCACAGAAAACTGCAACGTCCTACCGAGGACAACATCTGAGGTCTTCAAAACCTTCTCAACGCTGTTCTTGGTGTCGGCAATGTTTTGAGACAGAGTTTCCGCAACTTCAGCCGCACTGTTCGGAAAATTGCTTAACACGGCCTCCGTCGGATTTCCGCTATAAGCCTTTTTACCTTTTGATGCTGCTGGAGTCTTGTACAGGCCATCCGTGGCCGCCATCTGCCCAATCATACTGATTGCTGTATTCATGGACACTTTCCTCCTGAAAATTGAAAAAGGGGGAAGGGGGCGCACCCCTCCCACTTTCTCTTGTACTTTGTCAAAAGATGACATCCAGTTATCTCTTAAACAAAGTACAGTTTTCCTTCCCTCTTCTAGCGGAGCAGGGCAAGCACGCTTTCAGCCGAATTGTTGGCCTGGGCAAGCATAGCCGTTCCAGACTGTGAGAGGATCTGGTTCTTGGTGAACTCGACCATCTCAGAAGCCATATCCGTATCACGGATAGTAGACTCCGCAGCCTGAGTGTTCTCAGCCGCGATTCCGAGACCGTAAGAAGTCTCCTCAAGGCGGTTCTGATACGCTCCGAGATCCGCACGCTGCTTGTTGACAAGCTTCAGTGCGTTGTCAATCGTGCCGATGGCGACATTGGCGGAATCAGGAGTTGAAAGGCTCATGATTTCGTCAGTACCCTGCGTGGACCTGAGTCCGAGCGCCTGTGCGGTCATAGTTCCGACATAGGCAGCCATACGCTGATCCATATTGGCTCCAACGTGGAACAGCATGGTCTCGTTCGCGACAGAGTTCTGTGCATAGCGTCCAGTGAGCATGTTCAGTCCATTGAACTGCGCAGAGGAAGCGATGCGATCGACCTCGGCGACAAGCTGAGAAACCTCAACCTGAATCTGCATACGATCCTCATCCGTGTAGATTCCGTT
>CADBRC010000014.1 GCA_902796985.1 uncultured Spirochaetaceae bacterium | reverse complement strand
GACCGGCCGCGTGACGGGAATCCGCGCGCTCAGCTACGAGCTCGGCGAGCCCGACGCTTCCGGCCGCCGCCGCCCCGTCGAGGTGAAAGGCAGCGAGCACGACATCCCCTGCGACGCGGTCATCGTCGCGCTCGGCAACAACTCCAACCCGCTTATTCCGCGCACCACGCCGGACATCCACACCGACCCCAAGGGCCACATCACGGTGGATGACAAGCAGGCCACCAGCATGACCAAGGTCTGGGCGGGCGGCGACATCGTCCTCGGTGCCGCGACGGTCATCTTGGCTATGGGCGAAGGTAGGAAAGCTGCCGCGAGCATCAATTCATACCTGGCCGGATAGTGTCAGCCTGCGCAGCAGGCTGAGTAGGCCGCAACGCGGCCGAAGCGAGGGCCGCAAGGCAGCCGCCAGCATCAACGAGTACCTGGCCGGAAAGTAAGCCGGTCGTACGGATATGCAATAAACCTGTTCGGAAAGCGGCCTGGGCAACGCCGGCAGCTTCTCTGCCAGTGCAGTTTCCGAACAGGTCCAATCCCCCGTTGCCACGCTGGCGGCGGGGGATTTTTTATGGAGGGAGGGGGCACGGGGGTATATCTATATGGGGCCCGCTGCCTGCTAGTCCTGCTTGTAGACTTCGCCGTGGGTATGGAAGCCTGACGCGATGACGACCTCGTCAATGTTGTCTTTGGTGGCGACCTGGGGTTCCAGCCAGAGGACGGGAACCTGCTTGTAGCCGTTGTCAATCGTGTCGTCGTAGCCTGCGATGTACTCGGCGGTCTCGCCTTTGGCAAGACGGACGGCACACTCGGCGGCTTTCTCCGCGAGTTCGGTGATGGGCTTGTACACGGTGAAGTCCTGCCGTCCCCGTACGATGTCCTGGCATGCGGCAATGTCCGCGTCCTGTCCGCATATCGGGATGTGGCGGCCGGGGCAGTAGTCGTCTATGGCATTCAGGACGCTGCCCGCCACGGAGTCGTTGCCGCAGACTATTGCATCGGGCAGCTCGCTTTCGGTGAGCAGGCTGGCCGCTGCGCCGTAGGCAAGGTCGTAGTTCCAGCCATCCGTGTAGAAGGTGTCCCGTATGGTTATTCCCTTGTCTTTTATTACGTCCTCTATGCCGCGAAGCATCAATGTCATGTTGTAGTCTTCGTCCGGTCCCAGAATCAGGCTCCAGTTTTTGCCGACCCCAATATCGAGGAGCTGCTGCGCCATCAGGCGGCCCACGCTCTCCGTGTTGACCGAGACGTAGAGGCTTATGTCCGCTCCGCTTATCAGGCGGTCGTATGATATTACCTCTATGTTCCTGTCGCGCATCTTCTTTATGACTCCCGTCAGGCGGCCCCGTTCCTTGGGAACGATGACTACTGCGTTAACCTTGCGCTGCATCAGGTATTCCAGCTGGGAAATCTGCATGCCCACGTTGTTGCCCGCGTTCTGTACGATGACTTCCGCCCCCAGCTCCCGGGCCTTGTTCATGAATACGTCCAGGTCGCGCTGCCAGCGTTCCAGGGCCAGCGTGTCTATGGAAAAACCGATGCGGGGTTTGTCCTCGCTTCCGGATGTTTCCAGTTCGTCCTGTCTGGCAGCCTGCATTTTGCTGCAGCCGGCGAGCAGGGGAAGGAGGACCATGATCATGCGTATGATTGCCTTACTTCGCGACATTGCGGAACTCCGTGGGCGTCATGCCGAATTTGTTTTTGAATATGCGCGAGAAATAGTTCTGGTCGTTGAAGCCTACGTCCGCGCTTATTTCTTTTATAGGGGTACGGGGATTCTTCAGAAGCTCCCGCGCCCGCCCGAGCCTCATGTCCGTCAGGTAGTTGATGTAGTTTTCGCCCCTGACATCCTTGAACATGCGGCTCAGGTAGGAGGGGCTGACGTTTATTGCCTCCGCGACTTCTTCCAGAGACAGGTCTTCCGCCATGTGCTTCTCGATGTAGTCTCCGGCCTTCTTTATGATCGGGTTTTCCTTGGCCTGGGAGAACTGCATTACGTCGGTCGCGCATTCCTCGCACCTTTTTACGGCGAAGTCCAGCACTGCGTCCATGCTGTCCGCGGCGGACAGGACGGAGAAGGCGGAGCTGAACTCGTCGTTCTGGTAGTTGCAGTCTATCTCCGTCGTGATGTTGCGCACGTTGACGAGCAGCTCGAATATCGCGTTCTTGACCTTGCCCATGTCGCCGCCGTAGCTTTCATGCAGTGCGGCCCCGTAGGACGTGAGCAGGTGCCGGATGGATGCGCCGTCTCCGGCCCTGACCCGCCCGAAGATGCTTTCTGCGATTACCCCGGGGTCTGTATCCCTCTTTCTGCCGGGGTTCTTCTCTGCGAAAATGATGCCGCCCGTGCCGGGCGTAGAGTTAAGGGACTCCAGTGCCTCGTTGTATGCGCTTCCGGTCATGTTCAGGTCGGTCAGGAATGTGCTGACGCCTGCACGTATGCCGGTGGATATGTTCAGGCAGAGGATGTTGTATACGGAAGAAATTGCAGCCTTGGCCTGTTCCGTCACCTCTTCGCCGCTGCCTTCGATCGGGAAGTAGAAGAATACGGCGAGGCGGTTGGCCATGAAGGAGCCGGTGATGCATTGGGCGCGGCTT
>CADBRC010000013.1 GCA_902796985.1 uncultured Spirochaetaceae bacterium | reverse complement strand
TAACGTCCTCCTCCAGCGTTACGGAACCAATACCGTCGATTACATCATCGGCAAGTTTGAGATAGCCCATATCGCAATCAGGAAGAAGGACTACTCGACCGCCGTTCCTATCCTGACTGAAATCATAGACATATACGACGAGACCCCGACGGGAGAGCTGCCCCCATCCTACAAAGTACTGGCGCAGAACGACCTGAAGAAAGTCCCCGAGAAGATGCGCCTGTCCCTCGCCGCCAACGGCAGGAACAACGATTACTATGAGAACGACGACTACGGCGATACCGGTTTCTTTGAGGAGACCGACTACAAAAAGGATCTCGGCAAAAACACGACCGGCAAAACGAAGAATAAGACCAAGGCATCCGCCCCATCTGACGAAGACAACGATGAATATTATTATCAGGGGGATTATTCGGAGAACGACTCCTACTGGGACTAAGGCAGTCCGGAGAAAAACGTGCAGACTTGAAAAAAGAAAAGCCTTCCTGGGAAACTCCCGGGAAGGCTTTTTTAATCGGGTATTTTTTGAGAGTGGGCCGTGTTCCAGCCTCGCCCAGTGTTCTTGCCCGGCTATTCTGACAGGGTAAGGGCAGGTGCGACCCCGCCGCTCACGTCGCTGACGTGACCGAAGTTGTATGCAAATCCCGTCGCGGTGACGGCGAGGGCATAGCAGTCGTTCTGGCTGTAATAGGGTGAGCGGAGCCAATACCAGCCGGTATCCTTGTCCGCCTTACGGTATGCACCCATGGCGAGGGCAAAGTCGGTCGGGTAGCGGACCCTCTCGTCATCGTCCTCCCTGCATCCCTTGAAGCCCCAGTCTTCGTTGGTTATCTCCGCCTCTGACAGAAGGAAAATCCTGTCGTTGGTCGGCTCGCTTGCGTAGCTGTTGGTACCAGTGCCGTTCCAGCTGCGGCGGGCATCTGAGGTGCTCTCCGCGCTGTTGTCCACCTTGGTAATCGAAATCTTGCCCTTCTGCCCGGACGTAAAGGCCTGGCGCAGGAAATCCCCGTTCAGGAACTCACGGATTTCGGAGGCCTCGTAGCCGTTCAGCGTCTCAGCGTAGCGGCGGGCAGTCAGAATGTCATTAGACACCAGAACGGAGCTTCCCGCCATGCGGGTCCATTTGACCGGCTCAACCTTGAAGTAGTAGGTCTTCCCCTTGACGATGGGACTGCCGTCGCTGAAGCTGTAGCGGCCGCGCGGGGCTGCCTGCACCTTCTGATACCAGCTGCCGTCGTCACCGAGGTAATATGTCTCCCCTCCCGCAGACAGGGTCTCGTCCTCGTCAATCTTGACGTCCGCTTCCTTAAGCGACTGGGGATAGGTGCCGAATGAGTATTCCCCAGAGGAGACTTCCTTGAGCTCGCCAAGGTCATCCAGGCTCTCGGCCTCCACGGAGGAGTAACCGCCCGTAACCTCAGGCTCGTCGTCATCGTCCGAGAAATCATAAGCAAAAGCCATGGAAAGCCCGAGAGTCAGGGCCAGGCCCGCCGCCACAAAATTCCTCAACTTGAATGAAAACAATGTCCTTGCCATAATATCTCCTATTATATCCTAATATCACAATTTTTCAATCATTTCGTTCAATTTGGTCGATTTTCCACTTTCCGGCCTGACGGGTAAAGCTTGAGGCATTGACCTCCAGCACGCGACCGTCCTGTCCTGTTATCTGCACCATACCGGTGATGGCGTTGACGGAACTGACACGGAAGGAAGTTTCATCCCAGAAGAAACGGGTTCCTTCAGGCGGCATGGACCGCTTGGCCTCCTCGTAAATCTTGCTCTCATAACTCAGGCAGCAGAGCAGACGGCCGCACTGACCGGAAATTTTGGCGGAATTCAGACTCAGGTTCTGGTCTTTGGCCATCCTGATGCTGACGGATGGCAGCTTCTCGCTGATGCAGTGGCAGCAGAAGGGGCGGCCGCAGATACCCAGACCGCCGGTAATGCGGCTCTCATCCCTCACGCCTATCTGCCTGAGCTCTATGCGCATCTTGAACACACCGACCAAATCCTTGACCAGCTCACGGAAGTCCACCCGGTTGTCACTGGAAAAGAAGAAGAGGACCTTGGGCTCGCCGACGAGAAAGTGGACTGCGATGAGCTTCATCGCAAGTTCGTGCTTTTTGACCTTATCGCGGAACACAACCCCGGCTTCCTTGCACTGCTCCTCCAACTCCCTCGCATGTTCCAAGTCCTTAGGGGTCGCCAGACGGATAACCTCTACCAGATCGGCGGGCCGTATGCCAACAGGACGCTCGCTTACCCCCAGGTTCCGTGCCAGGTCACTGCCGTAGCGGGTAGGGAGAAGAACGTAGTCGCCCGGCTTGAGGGAAAGCTTCTTTGGGGCGGTCGCATAGACAGCCTCGCTGGAGTAATCCAACTTGAGACGGTAAAGGGGATGAGGGAAGACATAGCTGCCCCCCGCCTCATCGTAGTACCCTTCTCCGTCCGAGTCTTCCAGCTCCCGGAGCTCGGCCTCGTCTTCGTCTGTCTCGGTCTCGAATATATCAGACATATACAATTCCTTTTTAATCAGTTCGTTCTTTTCTCAGGTCGCCATCAGATCCACAAGCAGGCCGGAAATCTCCTCTATCCGGGCAAGCATTACCAGCGTGTCCCGGTGGGAGGAGATGAGCCAGCGGGCCATCTCATCAAGCTTCTGGTTCACCACCTGTATCTGCACGTAGTCGTTCAGCTTCAGGTGCCTCTTGGGGTTCGAGCGGTAGTGCTTCTTCTGGACGCGCTTGAAATTATACTTGACAATGTAGCGCATGAACTGCGTCACTTTCTTTCGGTAGTCGGCGAAGTTCTCCGGGGTCTGCCTGCTCTTAAGCTTGTCCGCGGCTATGTCGGCGGCATCCTTCAGGAAAATCACCGCATCCGCACTGTCCATCCCAACGATTTCCTTAGGCAGCCCGGCTTCTTCCAGCTCCCTCTCCTCATGGGAGCGCTGCAGGGCAGTGACAAAGGAGCTGCGGGTGGTCTTCTTGACTTCCTCCTTCTTCTTGGACCGCAGTTTTTCCTGTGCTCCCTGAAGGCCGGCGAAATACAAGCCGGTAGAGTTGCTTACGCCGCCGCTTAAGCTGTCCATGTCCATCCGAAGCGGAGCCTCCTATGCGCGGAATGCCTTTGCGCTAATTGCCTTGGCATTCTGCCATCTCTCGGAGGCTTCGCTGTAGGCAGCGTCATCCTTGAGCGAAACACAGTGCCCGTCGAACACGACCTCCTCGTCCGCCCTGAAGTTATGTGTCTGCACGTCTCCCAGAACGACGGACCGGGCAGTCAGATGAACTCCCTCGGGCGCCCAGATGTCACCGAGCACTATGCCGGAGACCGTCACCGAGCGGGCCGTTATGTTGCCGCGTACCCTCGCCTTATCTCCGACTATGACCGACCCGCTGCATTCCAGGTTGCCGTCTATGTCGCCGTCCACCCGCATGAAGCCCGTTATGCGGACGTTGCCCCGGATTGAGGAGCCTGCGTTCAAGAGGTTGTTAATTGAAGCTTCTTCCGGGCTAAAAATGGACATGGGCTATTTTATGTTGATGTACTTCGCGGGGTCCACGACGGACGATCCGATGTGGACTTCATAGTGAAGATGGGGACCGGTCGTGATGCCCGTGTTTCCTATGGTCCCGATGACCTGCCCCTGGGTTACGTCATCGCCCTTGCGGACCCGTATTGTGTTCAGGTGGGCATAGCGGGTGTAGATGCCGTACTTGTGCTTGATGATGACGGAAAGGCCAAAGGTCGCATCGTTGCCAACAGAGACAATCTGCCCGTTGGCAGTCGCAACTACCGGATCGCCCGAGCGCCAGGTACTAAAGTCCGTTCCCTTATGGATGTACCACTGCTTGGATATCGGATGAATCTGCTGGCCGAATGCCATAGAAATATGACCGATTCCGTTCTTGACCGGCCAGATGTTGGGGATGTCAGTGAAGAGGGAGCCCTGGTTCTCCAGCATCTTACCTATTTCCTCAACAGGTTGCACCGCACTGTCAAGATATGCAGTCAGCTGCCGTACGTCCTGAGTTTCCTGCAGGGTGCCCGCAGCCAGATCCTGCCGGCTGAAAAGGGAGGACAGGTCGCCGTTCCCGGTCACGCCCTCCATGCTGGACCCGCCATCACTGATTCCGAGGAGGGAGAGGGTGGTGGACAGGGATGCCTGGAAGCGGCGCGCGCTCTTGAGCAGGTTGTCGTTCTCATCGCGAAGCTCATCCAGTGAGGCGAGTGTCTCCCGGTTCTCCGCGCGGAGCCGCCTGTTCTCAAGCTCACTGCCTATTGCCCGCTTATTGAAATAGACGAAGGAACCCGTGATGCCGCCGAGCAGGATGAATCCCAGTACCATGGCGAACATATTGGTCTGTATGCTGAAAGCCCGGCCGTTGGAGTGAGGCACGAGCATGACGGTGATTTTCTCGTCGAATATATGGAATACCTTTGCCAGGCCGCGGCCAATCAGGGAGAAAAAGCTGGCCAGCCCGCCCCCTACGCGGGAAACGAAGTTTTTCTCAAAATTTTTATATCTTCTCGTGCGGGCCACGGGGGAATCTCCTTATATTACACAGGCGCCCTTATACAGGAAGCCCATTATATCTCTTATATAGTATAGTAGCAGGTTACCAGCAAATAATCAAGGGCGTTGCGCAGTCGGCACGTCGGAATTCATTTGACAGGAACTGCCTGCTATGATAGAATATCGGAAAGATGGGAATGATATTTTATCCTTAGCTTGACTTTTGGTTCGCCAGGGATAAAAGTGATAGACTCTGTGAGTGTAGGGAATCTTGTCTGCCGCCCCGAGCGGTGGCAGAACGGGGAGCCCTACTTTGTTTTTGTGTATAGGGAAATAGGGAAAACATGCACTTTTTTGACACACATGCCCATGTAGGGCTGCTATTTGAGGATCCGCACAAGCAGTACCGCGCCATCAAGGAGGCGGAGCTTGCCGGCGTAACGAGGATTGTTTCCATAAACAACAGCCTGCATGATTTCAAACAGGAGTACGTACTTCTCAAGACCAAGAAAGGTGTCTTCCATGCGGTCGGCGTAAGCCCTGCCGAAGTGGTTGCCCCGGGTAACGACTGGCGCAATATAATAGAAGAAAGCGTGAAGCTTCCCCGGGTGGTCGCCATCGGCGAGACTGGACTGGACTACGAGAAGCAGTACGGGGACAAGAGGAGTCAGATAGAGCTGTTCATCGCCCAGCTGGAGATGGCGCAGAGCCTGGACAAGCCGGTCATCATCCACAACCGGGGGGCTGGCAAGGACATCTTTGAGATCCTGCGCGACCGCATTCCCCCCAAGGGGGCGGTGTTCCACTGCTACAGCGAGAACGCCAGGTATGCCCGCCAGTGCCTGGATGCGGGACTGGACGTGTACTTCTCCTTTGCGGGCAACCTGACCTACCGCAATGCGCAGAACCTGCACGAGACAGTGCTCAACATCCCGGTGGACAGGATGCTCATAGAGACGGAAAGCCCCTTCATGGTTCCTGCCAAGTACCGGGGCAAGCGCACCATGCCCGCCTACCTGCCTGCGACGGCGGAGTTCCTCGCACAGATGCTGCAGATGAACCTGGAGGACCTGGCGAAACAGCTCTGGAGCAACTCCTGCAAGATATTCGGCATTCCCGAGGAAGAGGAGTCGGCATAGGATGCCGGGTGGTGGCGGATCTGGCCGCATGGGGCGGTCATTCCTGACCGAAGAGGAGAAGGCAAACCGCCCCAAAGTGACGGGGAAGCTTCTCAGGCGAGTTCTATCCTACTTGCTGCCCTACTGGAAGCAGATGTTCCTCGTCTTCATGGCGATAGCCGTATCCTCGGTGTTCAGCCTGACACCCTCCGTCCTCACCGGCCGCATCATCGACGAGGGACTCATCGGCCGTGACTTCCGCGCCCTTGTCACCCTCATCGTCCTGTCGCTCGCCGTCACGCTCGGTGCAAACCTTATCGGGGTGCTGGAAAGCTACCTGAACAGCTGGATTGCCCAGCACATTACCTACGACATGCGGAACACGATGTACGCCCACCTGCAGAAGATGCCGCAGTCATTCTTCACCAGCCATAAGCAGGGCGACATCATCACCCGCATGACAAGTGACATCTCCGGCGTGCAGCAGGTTGTCAGCGGCACGCTCGCCAGTATCCTCTCCAACTCAATCACCCTCATCGTCGCACTTGCCGCGATGTACCAGAAGAACTGGATGCTCGCCACGCTCGGCGTCCTCATTGTCCCCCTCTTCATCATCCCGACGAGAAGCGCGGGTAAGACCCGATGGTCGCTCACCCGTGAGGCGCAGGAGTGCGGGGATGAGATAAACGGAATTCTGAATGAAACCCTCTCCGTGAGCGGTCAGCTGCTTGTCAAGCTCTTTTGCAGGGAAGAGGCGGAATACGCGCGCTATGAGGTGGTCAACGGCCGCATGGTCCGGCTGAACATCCGCGAGGGCATGGCGGGCCGCTGGTTCCGCGTCGCCCTGTCCACCTTTGCGAGCATCGGCCCCATGCTGCTCTATCTCGCGGGCGGCCTGCTTATCATGCGGGGGGACCAGTCAGTCACGGTCGGCGACATCACGGTTTTTGTTGCCCTGCTCGGCAAAATGTACGGACCAGTCAACCAGCTTCTGAACATCCAGGTGGACTGGATCCGCAGCATGGCGATGTTCACGCGGATATTCGAGTACCTGGACATGCCGGTGGAGATTCAGAACAGGCCGGACGCAATCACGCCCGCAGCTGCCGAAGGCCGGGTCACGTTCGACCACGTGTGCTTCTCCTACAGCCCTGAACGGCAAATCCTCAAGGACCTCTCATTTACGCTGGAGCCGGGCAGGAGCATTGCCATCGTAGGGCCATCCGGCTCGGGCAAGAGTACGATGGTACACCTGATTCCCCGCCTGTACGACGTGTCGTCGGGCTGCGTGTCGTTCGACGGCGTAGATGTGCGCGCCTTGGACTTGGGTTACCTCAGGCGGAACATTGGCATCGTGAGCCAGGAAACATACCTTTTCAACGGAACAATACGGGACAACCTCCTGTACGCGAGGCCGGACGCAAGCGAAGCGCAGCTGGAGGAAGCATGCCGGACGGCGAACATCTGGGACTTCATAGCATCGCAGGAGAAAGGGCTGGACACGATGGTGGGTAACCGTGGGCTCAAGCTCTCCGGCGGCGAAAAACAGCGCATCTCCATAGCCCGAGTCCTGCTCAAGGACCCTGCCCTGCTGATATTCGACGAGGCGACGAGTGCGCTGGACTCCATCTCCGAGCGCAAGATACAGGATGCGATAGATCCGCTGATAGACTCACGCACAAGCATCCTCATCGCTCACCGCCTGTCAACCATACTTGCCGCCGATGAAATCCTCGTCGTCAAAGACGGGCAGATTGTGGAACGCGGGACACACAAGGAGCTCGTTGGTGCGGGGGGCGTGTATACAGAACTCTACGAGACCCAGTTCAGGATAGGAAAGTCCCGTTGAAAAAAGCCCGCTCTCCCGGACAAGAAGCTGCGGGCATATACCGGAATTCTGCATGCAGTTAAAAAAAGAAAGCGGCCTGTGGTGAAATGAAAAAAAACCACAGACCGCCAAAAAAGGAGGCAAGGCATATTGATAATGGAGACTACATGCCTTGAAAACATTAATTGTATGATATCACCAAACAGATTCTTTGGCAAGTACTTTTTAAAAAGTTTTTTCTTTTTTCCCCGTCCTTTTGTCAGGCAAGGCAGCGGACGCTTTCCCCGGAGATAAACTCGAAGGGGATAAACTTGTTCTGCG
Organism: uncultured Spirochaetaceae bacterium; assembly: GCA_902796985.1. Taxonomy (GTDB): domain Bacteria; phylum Spirochaetota; class Spirochaetia; order Treponematales; family Treponemataceae; genus Treponema_D. Next base: position 3,905 of record CADBRC010000013.1, on the reverse strand, counting down.
GCGGAGCATTCCGCTCAATCATGTTCAGAAGAATGTTCAACCCCTCATCCGCCAGCAGGTCCGTCTCCTGCCGTATAGTGGCGAGGCGGGGCTGGTAATAGCTGCTGAGGGGGATTCCGTCGAATCCGATTACGGAGACGTCATCAGGAACCTTTCGCCCCATATCCGCGAGCCTCCTGATAGCTCCGATTGCCATGACGTCCGACATGGCGAAGATGGCAGTCAGGTCCGGGTAGCTTTCCATGAGCCGCGATGCAGCAGCAGCCCCGTCCTCAAACGAATACTTCGACGTAGCATAGGCTTTTCCGTAGTCAAAGGCAAGCCCCGCCCGTGTCAGGCTCGCAAGGAAACCGTCATACCGCCGCTGGGTTATTCCGGAGCCGCCCAGGTCCCCCCCAATCACGCCGATCTTCGTGTGCCCCATCCGGAGCAGATAGTCAGCGGAGTGGCTGGCAGCGGTGAAATTGTCCGTACTGACGCTGGAAAGCCTCGTACCTTCGATGAACTGCGCTTCATTTGATATAAGAACGCAAGGAAGCGGAAGCCGAGCGAAATCATCCTTGCACAGATCGGGGCTTCCGCCCAGGAAGATTATTCCCACCGGCTTTTGCTCGGAGCAGATACGGTTGGCTGCCTTTGCTTCGTTGTCGTACTCGTCAAGGACAACGACGCTCGCGTTGTACTGCAGGGGCTCCATACGTTTCTGAATGCGCTCAAGCAGGCTGTTCAGCAGGATGCTGGACGTTCCTTTGACAAGGACCTCTATCGTCTTGCTGTCCTGAGCCTTGAGCAGCTTGGCGTTCGCATTCAGTATGAAATCATGCTTCTTCACGACCGCAAGGACCTTTTCCCGCGTCTTCTCGCTCACGTCAGGGTGATTGTTCAGGACGCGAGAAACGGTTCCCACGGCACAGCCGCATTCGCGGGCAATGTCTTTTATGGTCATGTCGGAAATCAACCCTTCACCGCACCGGCAGTGACCCCGTTGATGATGTATTTCTGCGCCGAGATGTAGAACGCGATAATCGGAACGATTGCAACGACGAGCATGGCCATGAAGCCGCCGTAATCGGTAGACCCGTATGCTCCCTGCATGGCGAGCTGGATTGCAACGGGAACGGTTTTGTGGTCCGAACCGAGGATAAGGTAGGGCAGCAGGTAGTCGTTCCAGAGCCACATCGCCTGAAGGATTGCCACCGTGATGGCCGTCGGCTTGAGCATGGGGAAGACGACGAGGAAGTAGGTCTGCAAGGGGTTGCAGCCGTCAATCGTAGCAGCCTCCTCCACCTCAAGCGGTATTGCCTTTATGAATCCCGTAAACATGAATACCGTGAGCCCCGCCCCGAATCCCAGATAAACGAACAGGATGCCGAACACGTTGTCAAAGCTCATCCGGTTAACGACGAAGGTCATCGTGTACATGACCATCTGGAAGGGGACAATCATGCTGAACGTGAAGGCATAGTAGAGTACTCTGGTAAACTTGGACTTCACGCGCACGATGTACCATGCCGTCATTGACGTGCAGACGATTATGAGGAGCACTCCGGCGACGGTAATCCATACGGATCGGGCAAAGGCGGCGAAGAAGCCCGAGGAGGTGATGCCCCGGATGTAATTCTCGAATCCTACAAACATTGCCCCTGCGGGAAGCGCGAAGGGATCCGTGGAGACATAGAGGCGGGACTTGAAGGAGTTCATGAACACCAGCAGTATCGGGAAGATGAACAGCGCGGTAAGCGCTATGAGGAGCACCGTCTGGAAGGTCCTCGTGGCAGTGCGGTTCTTTTCTATCATCATTGTTCTATCTCCTTTGTGTTTGTGAGCTTAAGCTGAAGGAAGGCGATTATGGCGACGATGATGAAGAACACGACCGCCTTTGCCTGACCGACGCCCTGGAATCCCGTGCGTCCGTAGAAGGTCTTGTAGATGTTCAGGGCGAGCATTTCTGTCTCGGTTCCCGGCGCGCCATTCGTGAGCGCAAGGTTCTGGTCAAACATCTTGAAGGAGTTCGTCAGCGTAAGGAACATACAGATAGTGATTGACGGCATGACCATCGGGATTTTTATCTTGAAGAGGGTCGTGAGGGACGAAGCCCCGTCTATGGAGGCCGCCTCAAGCAGTTCCGAGGATATGTTCTGCAGCCCCGCGATGTAGATGACCATCATGTAGCCGATGAGCTGCCAGTTGGTCAGGATGACCAGGCCCCAGAATCCGTATTTCGCGTTGAAGGAGATATCCTCGCCGAAGTAGCGCAGAAGCACTCCGTTTATGAGGAGGTTCCAGATGTAGCCTAGGACGATTCCGCCGATGAGGTTCGGCATGAAGAACACTGAGCGGAAGAAACTCGTTCCCTTGAGCCCGTTCGTGAGCAGCAGGGCAAGGATGAAGGCGAACACGTTGACCGTAATCACAGAGACCACGGTAAACAGAGACGTGAAGCCCAGTGCATGGATGAACTCGTCGTTCAGCGTGAATGCCCTGACGTAGTTCTTCAGGCCTATGAAATGCGCATCGGTAATGACCTTAAACTTGGTGAACGAGAGCACGAAGCCCATGACGAAGGGAATGAAGAAAAACAGGATGAACGCCAGGAGCGTCGGCAGCACAAATATAGGAAAGTATTTCCTTGTCGCCTTATTGTTTTCCATAGGGAACTCCTCATAAAAGTTTAAAAAAGGGGCTGCCGCGTACCCATTGCTGTCGCGCAGCAGCCCCGCCACTTGTATCGTGGTTGATTACTCGTCAACCAGCTCCCACTCAGTCTTCCAGTTCTTTACGACGTTCGCAGAGACCGTGCTCCAGTCCTTGGAGCCCTGGCAGTACTGCAGGAGGTCCGCGCCGAAGTTATCCTTAAAGGTCTGTGACGGGAACAGGGTGAAGTTCCATGAGACGGACGTAATGCCCTTCTTGGACATGTAGGAAAGGATTTCCTTGGCCAGCGGGTCGGACGGCTTCTCGCTCTCAGCGAAGGTGTCGAAGGGGGCGATAAATCCGAGCTTGGTCGTCACGTACTTCTTTCCGGTCGGAGAAGAATACAGCCAGTAGATGAAGTCAGCGGTAGCCTGCTGGTCAGCCTTGGAAGCCTTCTTGTTGATGCAGTAGAAGTTCTCCGTACCGATGCAGAGGCCCTGTGAAGCCTCGCCGCTCACGCCCGTGTAGATGGGCAGGTACTTCACGTTCTCGGCCTTGACCTTGTTTCCGGTGACACCGGCAATCTGGCCCCATGCCCAGTTTCCGTTCTGAACCATCGCGGCTTCCTCGAGAGCGAACTCAGCCATGGACTGATCGACAGTCTTCACGCCAAGGTTCCTCTTGTCCACAACTGAATCAGTCGTATACAGGTCGAAGATGTTCTTGAAGTTGCTGCCGTACTGGAACTTGATCTGATGGGTCGCCTTGGAGGTCAGGTCCACCTTGTTGTTCTTAAACTCATAATAGACGGGAAGGTTGGCGAGATGGGTCTGCCAGCGCCAGTCCTCACCGGCCTTCAACGACGTGGATGCGAACACGCCCTTGATGCCGAGCAGGCTTGCATTGGCCTGCATGTCATCGCACAGCTCCTTGAGTTTTGCAAAGCTGTTGATTTCGTCCATGCTCTTGAAGGAGGTTCCCCGTGAGGAGAGGGCAAAGTACTTGTCGGTGATTGCCTTGTTGTATATGATGCCATAGCCCTCGACGACATAGGGAATGCCATAGACCTTGCCCTTGTCGGTGATGGCGAGGGACTTGTCAGACAGGTGCTTGTAAATCTCCGTCTTGCTCAGGTCGGCGCAGTAATCCTTCCAGTTCGCGTAGCCGACGGGGCCGTTAATCTGGAAAAGGGTCGGGGCCTGCTTGGTCGCCATCTTCGCCGTAAGCGTTGATTCGTAGGTGTTGTTTGCGGCGGTCTCGACGATGACCTT
>CADBRC010000012.1 GCA_902796985.1 uncultured Spirochaetaceae bacterium | reverse complement strand
CCTGGAGGCTTATGCTTTTCCCTATGCCGGGGCAGAGAGCGTCATCAGCGTCATAGAAGCAAAAGAGGATGAGTACTTCTATCAGTTCTTTTCCAAGGGAAAGGCCCTGACGGGAATAGAAGACAGGGCTGTCGCTGATATAGCGGGACTTCTGAGCCAGGAGCAAAGGACGCTTGCCGCCGGGCCTGCAGCACAGGTCTTCGCCGAAGGGGTGCGGCAGGCCTCACCCCTCATTCTTCTGGAAGACTTTCATGCCGGCAGCGACTGTACGGACAGCCTGTTCATCCTCGCGGAGCAGCGGATGGCCGGCGGCGAACAGCCCCTGCAGGATTATGACGGTCCCCTGTATGCCCGCAAAAGTGAGGCCGAGCTTGTCCTTGAGGCCAGGCTCTCTAAAGCCTGATTACCTTTCGCTGCTATGAAATCGTGTTTACCCCCTTGCAAAATCCAACATTACTTAATATACTTTAGTTCAATTAAAGAGATTTTGCTGAGGTACAACTATGGGTAAGACAATTGCAGAGAAGATTTTTGATGCCCACCTTGTGGACCAGCCCTTCGAGGGAACGAACATACTCAGGCTGGACAGGGTGTTCTGCCACGAGATAACCACGCCTATCGCGATAAACGACCTTGTAGAGCGGGGAATGGACCGTGTCTTTGACAAGACCAAGATAAAGGCCGTCATTGATCATGTGAGTCCCGCCAAGGACTCCAAGTGTGCGACCCAGGAGAAGATTCTCCGTGACTGGGCGAGGCGGCATGGTATCGAGGATTTCTTTGATATCGGAGACAACGGTGTGTGCCATGCGATTTTCCCGGAGAAGGGCTTTGTCCGCCCCGGCTTTACGGTCATCATGGGCGACAGCCACACCTGTACACACGGGGCCTTCGGTGCCTTCGCGGCCGGTGTCGGTACGACCGACCTGGAAGTGGGAATCCTGAAAGGGGTCTGCTCCTTCCGCACTCCCAAGACAATTAAGTTCGTCCTGAACGGCAGCCTCAAGAAGGGTGTCTACGCCAAGGATGTGATTCTTTTCCTCATCGGGCAGATTGGTGTCAACGGTGCGACTAACTGTGTCGCCGAGTTCACCGGGCCGGTCGTGGACAACTTCTCCATGGAGGAGCGTATGACGGTCTGCAACATGGCTGTTGAGGCCGGCGCAACGAGCGGCATCTGTCTGCCGGACGAAAAGACCGTGGATTACCTCTGGCCCTTTATTCAGGGCGAGTACAAGAGCAAGGAGGAGGCTCTTGCCGATTACAGCAAGTGGCATGATGACCCGGATGCCAAATATGAGAAAGTCCTCACTTTTGACTTGTCAAATCTCGCTCCTGTATGTACAATAAAGTATAAGCCCGATCAGATTAAGCCGATTGCTGAAATGGAGGGAACGCATGTGGATCAGGTGTACATCGGCAGCTGCACCAACGGGCGGATTTCTGACCTGCGCGTTGCGGCTTCCATCCTGAAAGGCAAGCATCTGGCTAAAGGTGTGCGGGGAATAGTCTCTCCCGCTACGCCCGGCATTTACAAGCAGGCCTTGGACGAGGGGTTGATTTCGGTTTTCATGGATGCCGGTTTCTGCGTTACCAATCCGACCTGTGGGGCCTGTCTCGGCATGAGCAACGGGGTTCTGGCAGAAGGAGAGGTCTGTGCCTCCACGACGAACAGGAACTTCAACGGGCGTATGGGCAAGGGCGGCATGGTTCATTTGATGAGCCCTGCTTCGGCGGCGGCCACCGCCATAAAAGGGACCATAACGAATTCACCCCTCTATGAGGGATGAAATAAGCTATTTCTTCAAAAGTGAGGAAAACGATGAAACAGTTTGGAGGAGACGTTCTCTTTCTGGATCGTTCCGACATCAACACGGACGAAATCATCCCCGCCAAATATCTGACGGAGAACACGAAACAGGCTTTGCAGCCCTACTTGCTGGAGGACCTGAAGCTTGACGGTTTCAATCCGAAGACGGACGTCGCCGGGAAGAAGGTAATCATCACGCGCGAGAACTTCGGCTGCGGATCGAGCAGGGAGCATGCCCCCTGGGCACTGGAGGTGAACGGCATTTACTGCGTCATTGCGGTCAACTTTGCCCGCATCTTCAGGCAGAATATGTATAACTGCGGGTTACTTGCCCTTGACATGAACAAGCGGGATATAGACGATATGTTCCGCAGCTTCGCGAGCAAGGATACGACCTGCAAGATAGAGCAGAAGGAGGACGGAACCTGGAAGGTCAAGCTGATTGCCGGTTCACTTTCCACCTCCTATCCCTTCAAGCTTGAGGGCTTCGAGAAGGCCCTTATAGAGAATGACGGCTGGATAGGCTACGCCGACAAGAAGTATTAAACCTGTTCGAAAACCTCAGTTTCCGAACAGATTACACGAAAATACGGTGTTTAAAATCGCGCTATTTAAGCGATTTTAAACTCGCAGACCTGAGAGGAAACGTAGTTTCCGAACAGGTCCATTGATTCTGGTATGCAGACGCACGGTCCGCTCCCTACGGGGCGGACCTTTTTTTCGTGCGGCGGGACTGCATCGCATCTGCTGTCCGGGCAGCAGGCAGTTGCTGTGGTGTACTGACCGCAGGGCTTGCTCCCTTGTTTACAGCAGCGCGAACTGGGACGAGTAGAGCTTGTAGTAGGGACCGAGCTTTGCCATGAGCTCGTAGTGCGACCCGCGCTCCACGATTTTCCCGTGATCAACGTAGAAGATCGTCCCGCAATTCTTTATCGTTGAGAGGCGGTGAGCAATGATGAAGGACGTTCGGCCCTTGAGCAGCTTGTTCAGTCCCCGCTGGAGCAGCAGTTCCGTCTCAGTGTCGATGGAGCTTGTCGCTTCGTCCAGAATCAGGATTCTGGGGTCGGCGAGCAGGGCGCGGGCGAATGAGATGAGCTGCCGCTGCCCTACGCTGAGGCGGGTTCCCCGCTCGTTGACCTCGGTCTGGTAACCGTTCTCCAGCTGCATGATGAAGTCGTGGGCGCAGACTGTCTTGGCCGCCTGTATTACCTGTTCGTCGCTCGCCTCCATGTTGCCGTAACGGATGTTATCCATTATTGTCCCTTTGAAGATGAAGCTGTCCTGCATCATCACTCCCATCTGGGTGCGGAGCGAGCGTATCGTCACGTCCTGCAGGTCATGCCCGTCCACGAGGACCTGCCCGGATTCCGGATTGTAGAAACGGCTCAGGAGGTTGACGATGGTGGACTTGCCGGCCCCGGTCGGGCCGACGATGGCGACGGACTCACCCGCTTCCACGGCAAAGTTGATGTCGTCCAGTACACGAATGCCGTCATCGTAGCAGAAGCAGACGTTTTTGTATTCTACCTTGCCGGTTACCGGCGGCAGGACAGATGCGCCTTCCCGGTCCGTTATCTTGACCGGCTCGTCGATTGTCTCGAAAATCCGCTCCACGTAGGAGACGGCAGTCAGCAGGTTGTTGATGAAATCTGCGAGCGTCGTAATCGGCTGCCAGAAACGGCTGATGTAGGCGGTGAACGCAACGAGGGTGCCGACCGTCACGCCGGAGAATCCCGTCATAATCCAGCGGACTCCCAGAACAAGGGCTGCCACGTTTGTCGCCGTTGAAATCAGCTGGACGAAAGGCCCCATCAGGAAGGAGACCGTGACTGCATGCATCCATGCCTTGCGGTAGGAGGCGGACAGGTTGTCAAAGATCCTGATGTTCTCCTCCTCCCGGACGAATGACTGGGTGACACGTATGCCGTTGATGCTCTCGGAGATGTAGGCGTTCAGGTTGGACTGCTTGTTGCTCTGGATCCGCCATGCTTTGCGCTGGTGCTTCTTGAGAATGAACACATAGGCGATGAATACCGGGAGGCCGCAGAGGACGACGAGGGTCAGCGGCAGGTTTATCGTAAACATGAAGATAATGATGAAAACCAGGGAACAGAGGTCTGTAATCGTGTTGACCAGGCCGTTACTGAGCACGTCGGAGAGGTTGTTCACGTAGTTGACGATGCGGACCTGAATCTTGCCGTGAGGCCGGGAGTCAAAATAGCTGAAGGGCAGCTTGAGGACATGGGTAAACAAGTCCGTCCGGAGGTCATGCACGATGCCCTGGCCGATCCGGGTCATTATGCTTATCTTGACCTTGAGTGCAAGTGCCGTGAACGCCGAGATGCCGAGCGTTGCGAGCGCAAGCATGATAATCTTGCGGAAGTCCTTGCCCGGGATACATTCGTCCATCACTATCTTGAGGAAATAGGGGTAGAGCATGCCCAGGGCTGCCGTCAGCAGCATCAGCAGGATGATGAATGTCATTGCCCCGGCGTGCGGCTTGACGTATTTGCCCAGCCTCCTGAGCTGGCCGAAGTCGTAGCTGTCCTCAAGGTCCTCGTCTATGTCGTACCTGTTGCGTGCCATCAGTTTTTCCCCCTGTCAAAGCCGTTATACCCGTCGAATGAACCAACAGGCGGGTTGTTCCTGTCCACTTGAGCCTGTTCGAACTCGCCGTACTGGTGGTGGAAGACTGAGGCATAGTAGCCTCCCGCCTTTACCAGTTCATCGTGCGTTCCCCGTTCGATTATCTTGCCTCCCTGCATGACGAGGATCTGGTCGCAGTCTTTGACGCTGGAGATGCGGTACGCGATGACGAAGAGAGTCCTGCTTTCCGCCACGCTTTTGAGCGACCCCTGAATCTGGGTCTCGGTCTCCATATCGACCGCGCTCGTCGTATCATCCAGGATGATAATCGGCGGGTCCTTGAGCAGGGCGCGGGCAAGCGAGATGCGCTGCTTCTGGCCGCCGGAAAGGCCTACTCCCCGTTCACCGACCATCGTGTCGTACCCTTCGCTCATCTTGCGGATGAAGCCGTCTGCATCGGCAAGCTTGGCCGCCTGCTCCACCTTCTCAAAGGGGCAGTTGGGGTCGCCGTAGGCTATGTTCCCTTCTATTGTATCGCTGAAGAGGAATACGTCCTGCATTGCCATGCCGATGTTTGCCCGGAGGTTCCGCATGTCCATCTTGCGTACGTCCGTGCCGTCAACAAGGACGGAACCGGAGGACACGTCATAGAAGCGGCAGAGGAGGTTCATTACCGTCGTCTTACCGCTTCCGGTGCCGCCGATTATCCCGATGGAATGGCCTTTCTGCACTGAGAACGAGACGTCGTGCAGGATTTCCTCGCCGTCTGCCTTGTAGCTCACATGGTCGAACTCGACGTTGCCGTCAATGTGGCTCTTGACAATGGGGCTTGCAGGCAGTTTGATGTCCGGCTCCACCTCGTAGGTCTTGTAAATCTTGTCCACCGATGCCTTGAAGCGCATTGCGTCGTTTATCAGCCAGCCGAGCATGCGGAGGGGGTTGGTCAGCATCCAGAGATAGCCGTTGACGGTGACGAAGTTGCCGATGGTCATCTCGCCCCGTATCGTTAACCAGCCGCCGTAAATCATCAGGATGACGTTGACGACTGTCCCGAGGAACTCAAAGATAGGGACGTATTTCTGCCAGATTTTGGACGCAGCAATTTCGCTTTTTCGGAAGGCCTCGTTTTCCTTCTCGAACCTGTTCAGCTCGAAAGCTTCTTTGGCGAAGGCCTTGACAACTCTGTTGGCGGCGATGTTTTCCTGCACGTAGGCGTTCAGGCTGGAGAAGCACTGGCGGACGACGGAGAAGGCCGGGCCGACCGCCCGCATCTGCTTGTAGACGAAGAACGCGCTTATCGGGAGGACGGCAACGAACATCAGGGCGAGCTTGATGTTGACAAAGAAAATCATGATGACTGCCGAGACGAGCCATATCGTGTTGCGGAAGATGTTCATGATGACGAAGGCAACGAAGTGGCGGACTGCGTCCATGTCCCCCGTCTGCCGGGACATCAGGTCACCGGTCCGGTTTTTGTTGTAGAAGGCGAAGTCCTCCCTGAGCAGTTTGCGGTAGACCGCATCCCTCATGTCAAAGAGAACTCCCTGGCTGGCCCGTTCTATGAGGAGGAGGGCGAAGTACTGGAAGGACTCTCGGAAAAGGCAGACCCCGAGCAGCACTGCCATGCAGATGGGAAGCAGCTGGTACTGGCCGCCGACAATCACATTGTCAACAACGTAGCCCGAAACCTTTGGGTTTATGACTGCCATGGCTGAGACGACCGTGATGATTATGAGGCCGACTGTCATCTTGCCCCTCTGTTTTTTGAGAAAACCATTGAACCAAGAAAGTGATGTCATATTCCCCATATTGCCTTATAACTAAAAAAAGTCAAGTATATTCGGAAATTAAAGTAAATAAAAACAATTTTTTAATATCGTTGAGGCGGGATTAAGGCCGCAAAGCCCTTCGGGCATAAAAAAACGCCCCGGTTAAGGGGCGTTCCGTTTGTTTTCTGTTAGCTTTTAACGCGCGTATTCAATGATGCGGGTCTCGCGAATCATTGTTATCTTGATTCTGCCGGGATACTGCAAGTCATCTTCAATCTGCTTGGCAATGGATTTTGCAAGCTCCTTAACCTGCTCGTCGCCGATTTTCTCATTGTTGACGAGTATGCGGAGCTCGCGGCCGGCCTGTATTGCGTATGCCTGCTCAACCCCGTCGAACCTGCGGGCTGTCGCCTCCAGGTTCTCCAGCCTCTTGACGTAGTTGTCTACAGTCTCGCGCCTGGCACCCGGGCGGGCTGCGCTTATTGCATCGGCAATCTGCACCAGTACTGCTTCGGGAGTCTGCGGCTCCACGTCGTTGTGGTGGGCAGCAATCGCATTGACAATCTTGGGATCCTCTCCCATCTTGCGTGCCATTTCCGCACCGACCTCGGCATGGTTCTGGTCGCTGTCAACCTCTGCGCCTTTGCCGATGTCGTGCAGGAGGGCGGCACGTTTGGCAAGCTCCCTGTTGCAGCCGATCTCGGCGGCGAGCATGCTTGCAATCTCCGCGACTTCCTTAGAGTGAACGAGGACGCTCTGCCCGTAGCTCGTACGGAAGTAGAGGCGGCCGATGGCCCGTACTCCTTCCTGGCTCATGTTGTGAACGCCAAGGTCAAAGAGGGCTTTCTCGCCTTCCTCGTAAATCTTCTGCTGAATCTCACGCGTGACCTTCTGGACGATTTCCTCGATGCGGGACGGATGGATGCGGCCGTCCGTTATGAGGCGCTCCAGCGACTGCTTGGCAATCTCCTTGCGCACGGGGTCAAAGCATGAAATGACGACAGCCTCGGGCGTATCGTCTATGATGATGTCAACCCCCGTCAGCGTCTCAAGGGTGCGGATATTACGGCCTTCACGGCCGATGATACGCCCCTTCATCTCGTCGCTTGGCAGGGAGACTGTGGCAACTGTGTTATCACCCGTCGTCTCAGAAGCGAGCCGCTGCATGGCGGTTATGAGGATTTTCTGTGCTTTCTTCTCGGCGGCGAGCTGAGCTTCCTGATCGACCTTATTGAGCAGGGCCTGCGCATCATGGCGGGCCTCATTCTCCAGGCTCTTGATGATCAGGGCTTTGGCCTCGTCACGGGTCAGTCCGGAGATGCGCTCCAACTCCGTGCGGAGACTCTCTTCCTTCTGGCGGAATCCTTCTTCCTTGCGGAGCAAAGCAGCCTGCCTGTCGGCAACTTCCTTCTCCTTCTTGTCGTATTCCTGCCCCCTCAGCTCAAGGGTTTCCTCTTTCTTCCTTACGCTTCTCTCGTAATCCTGAATCTCCTTGCGGCGATCTCTGTTCTCCCTTTCTTGCTGGGCTCGCTCCTGAATGAGTTGTTCCTTTGCCTGTAGCTGAAACTCTTTTTTGAGGGCTTCAGCTTCTTTTATAGCATCCTGTTTGACACGCTCGGCTTTCTGCTCGGACGCGGACAGTTGAAATCTGGCATAAATCCAGCGAATAGTCCATCCAAGAACAATTCCCACAATAGGAAGGAGTATGTATGTAAGCAACTGCAACATATACACGTTCCCCAGTTTGTATAGAATTATTCCCATCTAGAATAGAATATTACAGGCGTTATGTCAAGCGAAGATTTCGGGTATCGCAGAGCGTAAAAAGTTCCGTGCCATAGCCGGACCATGACTTTTGGGGCTGACAGGGCCCTTACTCCTGATAAAAATCCCCTCCGGCTGGTCCGGATATACACGGACTCACCGGAGGGGACATATGCATGGGAGGGAATCAGGCTTAGCCGATTGTGACGGTCAGCTCCAGCTCCTTGACCCCGGCGTTCGCCTTGACGACGTTGCCGGTGACCTTGCCCTTGGAGGCATCCTTGAGGGCAATCTTGACTTCGCCCTCGTTGTTGTTGTTGACGACGTGGATGCGGTACTCGGTACCACGGAACTTACGGGTTATCTCTGCCGTCGTGATGTGGGCGGGCAGGCGGGGCTCCACGACGAGGCCCTCATAGTCCGGGCGCAGTCCGCAGATGTACTGGGAGAGCGCGACGAAGTTCCATGCCGCCGTTCCCGTCAGCCAGCTGTTTTTTGCCTCTCCGGCACGGCGGGCTTTCTTTCCTGCTATCATCTGGGCGTAGACGTAGGGCTCAGTCCGGTGGATGTCGGAAATGTCCTCCAGGAATGCCGGGGCAATCTTGGTGTAGTGCACCCATGCGTCCTCGGGGCGGCCGGTCTTGACTTCGCCGATGATGACCCAGGGGTTGTTGTGGCAGAAGATGCCGCCGTTTTCCTTATATCCCGGCGGATATGAGGAGACCTCTCCCAGCTCCACGTGGTAGACGGAGTAGGGCGGCTCCACGATGCAGATGCCGTACTTG
>CADBRC010000011.1 GCA_902796985.1 uncultured Spirochaetaceae bacterium | reverse complement strand
TTCCTGGACAAGGTGGACAGCATCGTCTCGCAGGAAATCTTCCAGGCCCTCTCCGGCGCCATCACCCAGATAAAGATAAAGATACGGCAGTAAAAAATAACTTGTTATCCTAGTCGAAAAAAAGCAAAGACTTTGGAGAATTTCGACCAGAAATTGACAAATCCCGCCTGAAATTGCTATCCTAATCGAAAATATCCAAAGACTTTGGAAAATTTCGACCAGGAGGGAGACTGACGATGGAATTCAAGCGGGATGCATACCTGAACAAGCTGAAAGCCCGCGAGCAGAACGGGCTTGTGAAAATCATCACGGGGGCACGGCGGGCAGGGAAGTCATATCTTCTGAACGAGATTTTCCACCGGTATCTTCTGGATAAGGGAATTGCCCCTGACCACATAATCAGGTTCGCTTTCGACGCTGACGAGGACATAGACCTGCTTGACGGCTATTTCCCGGAGTCGGAGACGAGGATAAAAGCGAAGAACGGCACTTACACCATAAACGCCAGGAAATTCCGCGCATTCGTCAAGGACAGGACGAACGAGACGGACGGCTTTTACCTCCTCCTTGACGAGGTGCAGCTGCTCGAAAGCTTCACGGGGACGCTCAACAGCTTCCTGCGCCACAGGAACTTCGATGTATACGTCACCGGCTCCAACTCCCGCTTCCTTTCCTCCGACATTGCGACGGAATTCAAGGGGCGCGGGTCAGTCGTCCACGTGCTTCCGCTCAGTTTCTCGGAATACTGCGGGGGCCTGCATCAAAACGCGGAGCAGGCGTGGAAATCCTACATCAGGACGGGCGGCATTCCCCTCGTCGCCCTCATGCGGACGGAGGAGGAGCGCATCTCATACCTGAAAAGCCTCTGCGAGGAGACTTACCTGAAAGACATCATCCAGCATAACGGCATACGGAAGCGGACGGAGCTCTCGGAAACATTCGACATGCTCGCTTCGATGATCGGAAGCCCGGTCAACGTCCTCAGGCTGGCAAACACGTTCAGGACCGTCACCAAAAAGGAGGTGACGGACGACACGATCTCCAATTTCATCGGATACTTTGCCGACGCCTTCCTTGTCTCCAAGGCGGAAAAGTACAATATAAAGGGCAGGAAGTACATCTCCTCACCCTTCAAGCTGTACTTTGAGGATGTCGGGGTCCGCAACGCACGGCTGAACTTCCGCCAGATTGAGGAGACCCACCTCATGGAGAACATCCTGTACAACGAGCTGCGCTACCGGGACTTCCTCGTGGATGTGGGCGAGATAAACGTCAGCGAGAAAACGGACAGGCTCGGTGCGGACGGAAGCCCCGTTTACGCCCAGAAATCGCTGGAGGTCGATTTCATCGCCAGCAGGGGCAGCGAGAAACTCTACGTCCAGTCCGCCCTCTCGATGGACAGCCCTGAAAAGGAACAGCAGGAAAAGAAATCCCTCTATTATATCGATGATTCCTTCCGCAAGATCGTCATCACGAAGAACGGCCTGCTTGCGAGCAGGGACGAGAAAGGCGTGGAGACTATCGACCTGTTCGACTTCCTGCTGGGAGCCTAGGCCGGCCTTTCCGCGGCAGGTTCCGCGCAGCTCCATACGCTCTCCTCTGATACACAATTCTGTCCTCAGTGTAGAGAAAAAGACAGGTTATCACCTATAAGCTGTCTTTTTCTCGGTAAAAAAGACAGAAAAAGACAAGTTATAACCTGTAAGTTGTCTTTTTCTCGGTAAAAAAGACAGAAAAAGACAGCTTATGATTGATTTCCCCGCTGAAAGGGGCTATAATCGGGGATATGGCGGGTGAATTTATCGGAAGGCAGAAGGAACGTGACAGGCTCCGCGAATGCATGGAATCCTCTTCCGCGCAGCTGATCGTCGTCTACGGGCGGAGGCGGGTTGGCAAGACTTTCCTCATAGACCAGTTCTTCGGCGGACGGTTCGACTTCAAGATGACGGGCCTGTACAAGCAGCCCCGGGAAATCCAGATCAAGGCATTCATGGACGAGCTTTCCCTGCAGTCAAAGGAGGAGCATGAGTTCCCCAAGGACTGGCTGGATGCCTTCATCCAGCTCAGGAACTACCTGTCGGGCCTGTCCCGGGACGGGAAGCACGTGGTGTTCTTTGACGAGATGCCCTGGATGGACACCCCCAGGTCCGGCTTCCTGCCCGCCTTCGAATGGTTCTGGAACGGCTGGGGCGCGGCGCAGGCCAACCTTGTCCTTCTGGTATGCGGCTCGGCGACATCGTGGATGATGGACAACATCGACAGCAACAAGGGAGGCCTCTTCAACAGGCAGACATGCAGGCTGTACCTGGAGCCGTTCACGCTCAGGGAGACCGAGGAATACCTTTTGTCCCGGCAGATTAGCTGGGAACGCTACGACATAGCCGAATGTTACATGACGATGGGCGGGATTCCCTTCTACCTGAGCCAGTTGGACAAGAATCTTTCCTATACGCAGAACATAGACAACATCTTCTTCAAGAAGCGCGGCCTGCTCTGGGACGAATTCCCCCACCTGTACGCCAGCCTGTTCAGCAACGGGGACCTGTACGTGAAGGTCGTGGAGGCCCTCAGCTCCAAACGGATCGGCCTGCCGCGCAAGGAGATAACGGAGAAGACCGGGCTTCCCGCCAACGGCGGCCTGACCAAGATCCTTGACAACCTCGTCAGCACAGGATTTGTCAGGGCATACCCCTATTACGGGAACAAGAAGCGGGAGACCCTGTACCAGCTCGCCGACTACTACACGATGTTCTACTATAAGTTCATCAAGGACAATTACGGCAGGGACGAGGCCTTCTGGACCCATTCCATGGACAACCCCGTGAGGACGGCATGGGCAGGCTTCACCTTCGAGCAGCTGTGCAAGGATCATATACGGCAGGTAAAGGAAGCCTTGGGCATATCGGGGGTGCTGACGGAGGAGTCCTCCTGGTTCCTGCGGGGCGGGGACGGGCAGGACGGCTGCCAGATAGACATGCTCATAGACCGGCGGGACCGGGTCACGAACCTCTGCGAGATGAAATTCTCCCGGAAGGAGTTCGAGATTGACAAGGACTACAGCCGCAGGCTCCAGAACAAGATGGACTCGTTCCGGGAGGCGACGGGTACCAGAAACACCCTTCTTCTGACATTCATAACGAGCTATGGGGTCAGGCAGAACATGTACAGCGGCCGGGTCCAGGCCGAGGTCACGCTCGACCAGCTTTTCTCCTAGCCTCCGGTCCCGTCAGTTTACCCCTCGTCCCCCGCGTACCATGCATCGATCCGGGCGCAGAGGGTGTCCAGCCAGGGGCAGCGTGACAGGACCAGGCGGCGCAGCCAGGCAAGGACGAATTCGACGGCGGCGCAGGCAGCAAAGACAATCAGCGTGGCGCACACATAGTAGGCGGGGAAGAGGGGACTTTCATACCATGCTCCGGCCCTCAGCAGCTGGTCCCAGAGAATCGAATACTGCTCGTGGTTTTCCCAGCTCATCCACAGGAAGTTCTCGTGGAGCAGGTAGACGCCGAACACCGTTCCCGCCAGCGCGTTTATGGGGCGGGATTCCTTGAGGCGGAACTTCTTGAACAGGTAGAAGAGGCTGAACTCAAACAGGAGGGTCAGCCATTCGCTGATACGGAAGGGGAGGGCGAACGCCCCCAGCCCGGACGAGATTCTGTAACGCGACCAGCATGCCTCAAATACGAGCAGGGCGTAACAAGCCAGACTGATCAGTCCCGCGTGGCATCCGATGAAATGCCCTTTCCTGCCGTTTGCCCTTGCGTTCTCCTCCGCCTCCTTGAGCCATGCGGTGATGAAGTAGAGGTAGGCAAAGTGCCCCACGCGTCCGAAGAAGGGCGTCCACCAGGGCCGGTAGGAGCGGAAGATAAGCGTGAGGGCCGTCCATACGACGACCAGGCGGAAGGCCGCCCCCTTGCGGCAGGAGACCAGCTGCATGAAAGGGATGAGGGCGAAGAAGACCATGTAGGCGGGGATGAACCAATAGTTCTGGCTGCAGAACAGCTCCAGGCACTCCTCCAGCAGGGCCTTTTTGCCCACCATGTTCAAGTGCGTCAGACGGATGAAGAAGAAAAAGACGATGCAGGTCGTCACCGTCTGGAAGGCCAGGTCCAGCAGCCGCCTGCTCCTGATTCCCTTCCTGTCGCACATAAACCAGCTGGACAGGATGATGAAAAGCTCCACGCCGAAGTTTCCCCATCGTCCGAGCGCGATGGACCATGCCTGGTTGGCGGAGAAGGGCAGCTCCCACATCTTCCATCCGTTGCCCATCGCGTGGCATGCCAGGTGGGAGGCGACCACCAGGATCATCGCGAATATCCTCAGCAGCTCCAGCGACGAATCCCTGCCTGCCGGCCTTGAGGCATGTATATCACCGGATTTGCTGACATCGACATTCACGGCTGCTTCCCTTTCCATGTCCCCACTATATGGCTTTTCGGTGCTTTTTTCAATTCCCCGCCGCCGTACGGTCTGTATCCGCCGCGTAGCTTCTATCCGCCGCGCGGCCTGGTCAGAGCCCCAAGAGGCTAGATTGTGCGGACCGTCTGCCAGTCCACCGATCCGTCGCCCAAGGTCACTCTGGAAACCAGCTGAATCTGGTTCCCCGCGCTCAGGGTGGTTGAGACGCTGCCGGTCTGATAATCACCCGGAGCACCGGTCAAAGTCGCGGCCAGCCATGTGGAGCCGTCCGTCGTGTAGGAGTATGCGAGCACCGCGACTGAGAAGAGGCCCTCGTTCTGGAAGTTCAGCAGCGGGGTGATGTAGCCGAGGTTGTATCCAATGGAATTTTCCGAAGCTGTGTAAAATACACTTGGGCTGTCCTTGTCCATCTTCTGCGTGCCGTCCAGCTCCAGCTGCAGGCTGGCCCCCTCCGCGCCAAGGCAGGAGGCCGCGCTGAACTTGTACAGCCTTTCTTCAGAAGAGACGAGGGCGAATCCTTCCACCGTCACGTCAGCCCCGAGCTTCGCCGCGAACTCATCGGGGCCTGTTGCCTTCTTGTATTCCCATGTACTGCCCCCGTCGCTGCTTGTCCGGTATACGTAGCAGGTCACGTTGGAGGGAACCGACAGCTGCACGTCCACCTTGTCGCTGAGCGTCACGGCGAGGGAGCTGTCGTCAG
>CADBRC010000010.1 GCA_902796985.1 uncultured Spirochaetaceae bacterium | reverse complement strand
CTTCTTACGCCGGACGGAATCCTCTACTTTAGCACTAACAGCCGCAGGCTCATATTTGAAGAGCAGAGGTTACCCTCCCGCATGAACGGAGAGCTTCTCTACAAAGCCACGGACATTACGGCAAAAACAATCCCGGAAGACTACAGGAACACAAAAATCCACCGCGCCTGGAAGATAGAAAGGATACGCTAGTTGTAAGAAAGGAAAATTAAGGTGCAGAAGAGCAGACCGCAGGGGCAGACGGCAGGTGGCAAGCAAATCCCCTGCCCTACAAAAATTTTTATAAATTTTTATGATTTTTTTGATTTTGCTATTGACACTTTTTTGCTAAGTTGATATAGTAATATCATCTTAACCACGGAGAATTAGCTCAGCTGGTAGAGCACCTGGTTTACACCCAGGTTGTCGGCGGTTCGATCCCGTCATTCTCCATACAAATCGGGACGTAGCGCAGCTGGTAGCGCATCTGGTTTGGGACCAGAGGGTCGCAGGTTCAAATCCTGTCATCCCGATATCTCCCTTTCAGTTTCCCTCCTTTGTATACAGCAAAAAGCCCCTGCCTGTTCAGGCGGGGGCTTGATTTGTTTTTGGGGTGTGCTTTGCCTGTCTAGGCAGTCGGTACTCCGGCGTTCATGGCATTCAGGAAAGCCGCATTGTCCTTGGTTTTCCGCATTTTGTCCATGATGAACTCCAGCATGATGTCATCTTCCATGTCATTGAGGGCCTTGCGCAGAATCCACATGCGCTGCAATTCAGCCTCGGTAAGGAGCATCTCCTCTTTGCGGGTGCCGGACCGCTTGATGTTGATTGCGGGGAAGAGTCGCTTTTCGGCGAGCTTCCTGTCCAGATCAATCTCACTGTTGCCGGTTCCTTTGAATTCCTCGAAGATAACCTCGTCCATACGGCTTCCCGTTTCGACAAGGGATGTGGAGATAATCGTGAGGGATCCTCCCTCTTCAACGTTGCGTGCTGCACCGAAGAAGCGCTTGGGCTTGTGCAGGGCGTTGGAATCCACGCCTCCGGACAGAACTTTACCGGAGGTCGGCACGGTCTGGTTGTAGGCACGTGCCAGACGGGTTATGGAGTCCAGGAAGATGACGACATCCCGCTTGTGCTCGACAAGGCGTTTTGCCTTCTCCAGGACCATCTCGGCGACCTGCACGTGGCGGGTTGCCTGCTCGTCGAATGTAGAAGAGATGACTTCCGCATCTATGGAACGCTCCATCTCCGTGACTTCCTCGGGACGCTCGTCTATGAGGAGGACAATGATGTAGACGTCGGGATTGTTTTTCTTTATCGCATTGGCGACCTTCTGCATAATCGTCGTCTTTCCTGCCTTGGGGGGAGCGACAATCAGCAAACGCTGTCCCTTTCCGATGGGGACGAAGAGGTCGATGATCCTCGTGGAAAGCTCTGCAGGCAATGTTTCCAGCTGGAACTTTTCAGTCGGATAAAGAGGCGTCAGGTTCTCGAATGGAATGCGGGTCTGGGCAACGCGGGGGTCGTCGAAGTTGACGGTTTCCACGCGGAGGAGGGCAAAGAAACGCTCTCCCTCCTTGGGGCTGCGTATCTGCCCGTAGACGGTATCGCCCGTCTTTAAGTTGAACAGGCGTATCTGGCTGGGCGAGATGTAGATGTCATCGGGACCGGGCAGGTAGGAGTTCTGCGGACTCCTGAGGAATCCATAGCCGTCGGGCAGGATTTCGAGTGAGCCGCTTGCAAAAATGATTCCGCCGTGGTCGGTGTGGGCTTTCAGCACCGAGAAAATCAAATCCTGCTTCTTCATCGGTGCCAGGTCGTCCGCCGTAAAGCCGAACTGGGATGCTTTCTCCCTCAGCTCGCCCATGCCCATCTTGGTCAGGTCGTTTATCTGAAGGCGGGGCTTGGACTCGTATTCCTCGGGATTCTCTATCTTCTGTGCCTCGAGCGCGGCTTCAAGCCTCATCAGGTTGCGCTCGGTATTATAATTGTTGTTGTAGCGGCGGCCGGTGTAGCCATTGCCGTTGCCGTTATAGCGGCCTCCCCTGTATCCTTCGCCGGGCTGCCCCTGGTTGAACCTTCTGCCTCCGTTCTCGCGGTTCCCCCCGTTGTCCCAGTTTTTCCTCTGGTAATGCCCCTGATAGGAGGATCTGCCTGAATAGGGACGGCCTTCGCGCCCGTAATCATAGGACTGATCCGGGCTGCTTCCTTGCTCTGAGGGCGAATCCTGCGTATTGCTTTGGCTTTGTGAGGCAGGCGTATCTGAATCTGAAGGACTGGGGCTTGAAGGTTGGTAATCCTGAGCGGGGGATGGCTGCGGCTCGGTTTCGCCGAATAAAGAAGCCTGACCGTTGTCGGCTGTTGCAGGCATGCTGTCACTGCCAGTATCAGGCTCGCTGGTCGCGGGCTCTTCTGCCGGAAGGTTCTTCTTTACAACCCTTCGTTTTCTTACCTTTGGTTCGGTCTCTGATGCTTCCTGCTTGGTCTCTTCTTTTTCTACTTGACTTTCGTCCGAACTGTCCGAGTTGCGGCGTCTATAGGCCATAAATGCACTCCGTAATTCTATGAATAAAATTAAAGGGCATCTCTAAAAACTGGGCAAACCCCGTTTTTAGAGATTGCCGTCGAGTCCTAAGTCGCTGTAATAGCGCGACTTAGGACATCGCATTTTCAGAGCCACCTCGAAAAACTGAGGTTTTTCGAGGTTCCCAAAACATATATAGCAATTGTACCGGTGGCTTTAAGAAGCCTCCTGCATAATAAACATAAAAATCGCTGATTTAGTGTAACCGCAAAAAATATGTATAGCGTGATTCCGTAGCTTTGCGCTATGTTCACACTATACTATATAGATAGTTTTGTCAACAGGCTTTTCCGTTACCGGGGGCGGCCCCGGTTTCCGCTGTTTTCTCTCTCAGAAAACGGTCAATCAGCTCCAGGCAGTCCACCTGTATGTCTTCCTCGGCAGGAGCGGCTGAATCCGCCCCCGGGCTTTTGCAGATGGCATAATGATAGTCCAGATTCAGGGCTGAGGCGAGTATGCGGAAGCTGGGGTCATGGTAGAACTCCGGGTAGAGTTCCAGTACGGTCGTCCCCTCCCGGCTCCATACCAGGTTTACGAGGCCTGCCCCGTGGGGGGCGACGACGATGCGGACGGATGCGAACAGATTCATCTGCTCCGCGAAAGTCATTTCCTCCAGATAGCAGGTTTCAAATCCATATCTTTTCAGGATGGCAAGCAGCTCATCCTCGTTCAGTATCCTGCGGCGGGCAGAACGGTTCCGGGAGATGTAGATGAGCTTGTCCGGGGCTTCTGTCCTGCGGTTTGCCTTTCCGAGCAGGAAAGAGTAAGCTTCCTTGGACCAGCGGGGCATGTGGATTTTTTCGTACAGCTCGTAGCCGCGCAGATGGGAGAGCCTGAAGTTGTTGACAAGGGAAGGACAAAGCAGGCAGTCCGCCTGTATAATCATCCCCGGCTCGGCTTCCAGTATCTGCGGTTCGCGTATTCCCAAAAAGCCCAGGGCTTCTTTCTGGAATGGCAGCGCGCTGCTGAACGCATAGTAATCCGCCTTCAGTCCGCTTGTCCTGAATATCCACCAGCGCAGCAGCAGCTCCACCATGAAGTGATAGTAGCCGTTCTCCAATCCTGACAGGCCGAGCATCAGGACCTTTCCCCTGATGTGCCTGTCCGGGTTCAGGTTCAGTTTCTTTCCGGTCAGCGGGTTTATCTTCTGCGCACTGATTTCCTCCAGAATCCGGCCCTTTCTGGTGAACGCTTCTTCCCTGCCGAAGATAAATTTGCCGCTCTGTATGACGAACACCTTGTATTCAGGGGTTTCCGCAGTGTACGGGGGAAAATCCCTGTTCCCGCTTAGGCTCGTGTATGTGCTGAACGTGAAGCTGTCCGGCGGGAAAACCTGGAGGCAGGTCACGCCCTCCCTCGTTTTCCCTTCGTTTGGAATGCGCAGGGGACGGACCCCACGGCGGGGGGAGTAGGGGAGCAGCTTCTTGACGGCCTGGGCTATTGTTTTCATGCCGCTATCAGGAGCTCTGCCAGCCGGACGAACGACGGAACCGAAATGATGCAGAGGGCGGATGTGGAAAGAACCATCAGGCTTGAATAGGAGGCATCCTTACCGAAGATGCAGGCGAAGCTTGAGACGCTCATGCCGACCGGGCAGAGGCAGGAGATGAACACGACGAAAACTTCGGTTCTCAGACCGGCCCCGCTTGCGAAAAGTTTCCATACTACAAGCAGCAGGAGGAGGCAGACCACGGGACAGGCGACCAGCCTGAGCAGGCATACCTTGATGACTCTCCGCGTGTAGGGGGTGTTCCCGGTCTTTTTGAACGAGGCGAAGAGGAGTCCGAGAAGGAACATCGACAGGGCAGTGTTCAGTTCGCTGATATAGGAGAGGGGCTTTGCGATTACTTCCGGAAGTGTGACCGGCAGACAGAAGAGGACCAGGCCGCAGAGTACTGCCAGTACGTTGGGGTTGGTCAGGACCTTCTTTATCCTGAAGCTCCGGGACATCTGGTATTCCCCGTAGGTCCACAGCCAGATGTTGAATACCGCGAGGTAGCCGGTTAAGTAGAAAATGCCGTCCTGTCCGAAAACCCCGTTTATAAGGGGAATGCCGATGAAGCCGCAGTTGGTCAGTACTATACCCACTTTCTCCAGTCCGTCCAGCTGCTTTGCTTCCTCAGTCCTGGAGCGGATGAAAAGGCTGACAAGCAGCGTCATAACCAGGTGCATGAGGAGGCTCAGCAGGATGACGAAGGCCAGCTCCTTCAGCTTCTGCACGTCGAATTCCTTGTTGAAGGAACTGAAAATCAGGCAGGGATTGACAAAGTAGAGCAGCAGGCGGCTGAGAAAGCCGCTTTCGGAGCTGCCGAATTTATTTCTCCGGGAAAATGCGAATGCAAGAATCGATATGGCCAGCATCGTAAGGAGCTGTTTGAGGACTGTAAGGTACATGGTGCTATTATAGCGACCCGCGGATTAAAAAACAATCGGCAAGCCAAGGCTTTTCTACTTGACAGAAATCGATAAAACTCTGTATAGTATAGAACACGATTATTTTGTTTGGAGGAAAAAGAGATGGCTGGAGCCAGTAAGAACTCTCGTACTACGGTCGCGACCCATAAGTTCATCCACGAAGAGTGCGGTGGTGAGATTATTATGAAGACCATAATGGAAAATGGCAGGATCCGCAATTATGCTGAATGCCAGAAATGCAAGAAGCAGGAGCGCCGCCCGAAGGATTTCAAGTAATAGTCTTTGGGCTTTAAATATTAGTTTTTTTGTTTTGGGGGTATTCCTTTGTCAGTTAAGAAATCATCTGCAGAGAAGAGACATGCGCAGAGTGAGGTTCGCAGGGTCCGCAATAAGGCTGTCAAGTCCCGCTGCCATACGGCGGAGAGGGCTTTCGTCGAGGCCGTCCAGAAGAAGGATAAGGCTCTTGCCGAGGAGAAGTACAAGGTCTTGCAGTCCGAGCTTGATACCGCCTTCCGCAAGGGTGTGAAGAAGCGAAACGCCGTTGCCCGCAAGAAGAGCAGGATGATGAAATTCTTCCATAAGAGTTTCAACGCTGAGGCCGCTGCGGCCAACTAAAAATTGTTCCGCCCCTTCCGTCCTTTGTGTTGCAGGGTTTGGGGCGGAGAATTCTCTTGTTTCTCAAAATTCTTCTTGGTGAGGTGGGGTATATGGCTGG
>CADBRC010000009.1 GCA_902796985.1 uncultured Spirochaetaceae bacterium | reverse complement strand
GGACATCTGGAGCAGGCGGGCGAGGCTGCGGACTTCGTAAACGTCAAGACGGCGGAGGCGGCCGCCCCCAAGGCCCTCTTTCCTACCTATATTCCCGCTGCCTGTACTGGCGGAACGGACAGGGTGGCCCCTGCGGCTTCGGCGGTGCCGGCTTTCCTGCATGTCTTTCCCTTTGACAGCGGGACGATCATCTTTCCCAGGGGCGAGGAAAAGCTTCAGATAGAGCCAGAGTGCGCGGTCGTCTTTGACGTGGACTGGAAAGACGGTCTTGCCGCCGCGCTCAGGCCGGTCTGCTTCGGGGCTTCCAACGACTGTTCGATACGCAAGGCGGGTGCAAGAAAGATAAGCGAGAAGAAGAACTGGGGACCGTGCAGCAAGGGCTTTTCCGCCCGCCCCCTTCCGCTCACTTCGTTCAGCAAAGGCTGCGAACTCGACGGCTACCGGATAGCGAGCTTCCTCATACGGGACGGGAAAGCCCATCCTTACGGAGAGGACAGTCCGGTTTCAGGCTACAGCTACATCTGGGAGAAGCTTTCCGGCTGGATTGTGGACAGGCTGAACAATCAGAAGGACGAGGGGCCTGCTGAGGACGTACACTCCTACCTGACTCAGGCGGGACGGCCCTCCCGCATCCTCGTTTCCATCGGGGCGACCCGCTACACGGACTGGGGTGAGCACAACTTTTTGCAGGACGGGGACGAAGCCGCCGTCGTCCTGTATCCGGAAGCCGCTTATAACCCCGGAGACATCCTCCGCATGGTGGAGGCAGGGGAGGCGGACAGGGCAGACGTCTCTGTCCTCCGGCAGACCGTCAGGGCCTAATCCAGCTCCACGCCGCCCTGGCTGATGAACTTGCAGATTTCCCGGCAGTCCTTGATGAATGCCAGGTGGTGCCCGCGGATGAATTCAACCCAGCCGTCGCGGGCGGCGTACTCCAGGGCGCGGGCACCGTCCGAGAGCTTGACGGCTCCTATGGTCAGCGATGCCCTCTTCAGCTGGTGGGCCGCAGCCGAATATTCCTGCCAGTCCTCTTTAAGGTACAGGCCGTCCAGACGCGCGATGTCCGGGGAATCCGTAAAGGCTTTCAGGATTTTCTCGTAGAAGTGCCTGTTGCCCAGACAGTATTTCATTCCCAGCTTGGTGTCTATCTCCGCCTTGTTGCCGACTGCGGCATGGTTAAGTTCCTGACTGACCTTCTGTTCCCGTACGATGAGGCGGGGAGACAGGTTCCTGACAAGCAGCTTGTCCATGTCACGGGGCATGATGGGTTTGGCAAGGAAATCCTGAAAGCCCAGCCCCCGGTACTCTGCCGCCGCTCCGCTCAGCGCGTTTGCGGTCAGGGCGATTATCACGGCATTTTCTCCACGGGGCATGTTCCTGATTCTCCGCAGCGTTTCTACACCGTCCATGACGGGCATCATGTGGTCCATGAAGATGATGTCGAATTCGTTTTCGCGGAACTCGTCTATCGCTTCCTGTCCGCTCGAAGCCTTGGTGATGTTCATCTTGTACGGGGCGAGTATTCCTTCCGCCACGTCCAGATTTATCTCGTTGTCGTCTACGACCAGGACCTTCGCTTCCGGGGCTGTGAAGCTGGCGCGGAAGACATCCTGCCGGGCCACGCTCTGCTTTTCGCTGACGGAGCCTACCGGGGCCCAGTCCTCCACCTCGCTCAGGATGTCGAAGGTGAAGCTCGTCCCCTCGCCGTAGACGCTTGAGACCGAGATCTTGCCGCCCATCATCTGCACCAGACGCTGGCTTATCGCAAGTCCCAGTCCCGTACCCTCGACCGCGCGGTTCCGCCGGGTGTCCACCTGGGTGAAGGAGGAGAAAATCTTGCCGAGGTCTTCTTCTTTTATTCCTATTCCGGTATCACTGACCTTAAAGAGGAGCCGTGCGTGCCGCTCGTCTTCTTTTTCGGCCTGTATGCTCAGGGTAATCCGGCCCTCACGCGTAAATTTGACGGAGTTCCCCATGATGTTGATGAGGACCTGCTTGATGCGTACCTCATCCCCGTACAGGCTGTCCGGGATCCCCTCGTCTACGTCCAGATCCAGCACTACGTCCTTGTCCTTCAGGCGTATCCGTATCATCGCCGCGACCACGTTCACGAGGGACGAGAGCTTGTAGGAGTCCCCGATGAGCTCCAGCTTGCCGGATTCTATCTTGGAGAAGTCCAGTATATCATTGATGATGGAAAGCAGGGTGTTGGCAGCAGACTTTATCATCATCGCGTGCTTGACGGCCTTAGAGTCCTGGCTGTCACGAAGGATGAACTCCGCCATGCCGCTTATCGCATTCATCGGGGTGCGTATCTCGTGGCTCATGTTGGCGAGGAAGTTTCCCTTCGCCTTGTCAGCATCCTCCGCCCGTTCCTTCGCCTTGATGAATTCCGTCATGTCGATGAACAGGATGTTCAGGCCGCACACCGTGTCGTCGCGCAGCATCCGCTTTATCGTAATCTGGAGGTCCAGATTTTCTCCGGCGATGGTCGTTCTGAGCAGGAATGGCTCCATGTTCTCGCCGCCGAGGACCAGGGAGCAGCGGGCGAGCAGGTCCTGCCGGTCATCTTCCGGCAGTACGTTCAGCAGGGCTTCCCTGAGGGGAACTCCGCGCCGGATTTTGTCCCGGTCATATTCGGGGGCGTAGCGGAAGAAGAGGTCGCTGACCATGACGGTGAAGATTTTCTCATCCGTGATGATGAGCAGGTTTGCGGCGGTCTTGAGCAGCTGGCTGTTATAGAACAGCTGCCGGTCATTGTCCCTCTGTATGTATGCCTGCGTCCTTGCCGACTGATCGTTGGCAAGTTTCAGGAACTCAATGTCCTTCTTGAGTTTCCGTATTTCGCGAGTAAGCTTCTTGTTTTCGAGGGTGAGCTGCCGCAGCTCTTCCTGGCCGTCTTCTTCCATCCGCACCTGCCTTAGAATGCCAGAATTGAGAAGGTAAAGTTATGGAACATATTGTACTCCTCACCGGTCACATTGCCCTTCACCGGGCAGTACTCGCCGTTGGAGTACATTCCCATCAGGGATATGGACGGGGGAATGAGGTCCCGGAAGCTGTCAGTCTCCGCCGAAACGTTGCCGCCGAGCGCGAGGAAGCGGGCGCAGCAGGTGGTGCAGAGCATCGTCCTGTATTCCTGCCCTGCCTCCTTTATCTTTGAGAGGATGACATTCATTGCCTTACCGGCGGAATTCTGTACGTCCTCCCGCCGGACGATTCCTATGCTGAGGAGTGCGTTCTCGGGTACCGCTCCCAGGAAGGAACCGCTCCCGTCCTCCATGTTCAGCAGGGAGAGGGACCGTGCCGCCTCGACCTTGTCGCCGTTCGGTTCGCTGATGCTCACGATGAAGGGCGTGAGCAGGTAGTCCACGAACACGTCGGATTTCTCCGTCCCCATGTTCTCCCGCCGCAGGATGCCGATGAAGCTGTCCTCCCCCAGGCGGAAAACCCGGTTGCCGTCCGATTTGGTCACCTCATAGGCATAGGAGCTTTTCTTTTCTATAGAATTGACGCTGATGAAGCGGGGATGGATGTTCCCGGCTATCAGGGCCATCACCTGGCCTGAGCCCGTGACCCGGTCTCCGCAGAAAACCTTTATGTTCTTGGAATTGAAGTTGTCCGCCGCCGAACCGCCGAAGACCGGAACCCTCTCGCCCTGTGCGCTTATGGCTTTCACCAGGTCGTCGCCTCCGACGTTGTGTTCGCTCGTCACCATGCCGCCGTAGGTTATGATGAGCTTCTCCGGGCCGCTCAGGGCGGACTTGAGGCTGCCGTATACGGACGCTATCTCGTCCTTGTAGTTGTCCTTGGTCAGTTCCCCCGTCATCCCGACGGAGAACTCGCAGTCGTCAGCGGTCAGGAGCATGACCGAGATGCCTACGTCACGGTAGCCCCTGTCCCCGTGGAACATCGCCATCACCGTGCAGCCCATCATGGGGAACTTCCACCGTTCCGACAGGATGGCGTACAGCTCCTCATAGTCGGTCTCCTCTTCCACGAAGAGGATGGCCATCGTGTTCTTTTTGAGGGCAAAAGGCTCTGCCTGAGCAAACAGTTCGGTCGCAGCCTCGTTCAGGTCGTCAATTTCCTCGGTATACAGGGTAATCGAATCCAAAATCGCTCCTCCTCTCCCCATTTTACTGTACAAAAGATAGGTTTGCAAATTATTTCTTGTTATGGGAGGCCCGGGCCGCTTCCGTTTAATTCTAAAGAAAGCCTGTACTTTGAACGATAAATTTCGTAAAGCTGGTTTTTTTCGCTAGTATCCGGTATAATGGACAAGAGCTTATGGTTAGTTTGAAACGTGTGTTCGCTGCATCTTTGTGCCTGTTCCTCTCCTGCGGTTTCCTTTTCCCTTCGGAAAAGGTCGTGAGGCTTGGCGGCAAGGACGGCTGGTCCCTGATAGACGATAATCAGAATTTCCGCATAGCATCCCGTAAGGGCCGCTACGGCTATGACTGCATGACCCTGGATACGAACAGCCGCCGTGTGTACCCCGGCACCGACCTCCTGATAGACTTCGAGGGCGACGAGCCGGAGGACAGGACCGGCAATTACCGGGTCGTCTCAAACTCCATCATGCCCGCAGGCGGTGCGAAGATGGGCAAGGGGGCGGGGCTCAGCCGGGGAAACGGCGGCCTCAGGCTTTCCGGGGGCAGGGGTTCCCTCTTCGGAAGCACGGGCTTTACCACCTCCTTCCTGGTGGAATTCTGGCTCAATCCCGCTGTCGCCGAGAACGGCGAGAAGGTCTTCTCCTGGCGCTCTTCCAAGAATGTCGGCAACAGCCCCATCTATCAGATGATGAGCGCTTCCTTCTATAAAAACCACCTGGAGTGGACCTTTACCAATGTCTTCGATGGCTACGAAAAGGATGACGGCGAGCTGAGCATCTCATCATACAGCGTCCTCATTCCGGACGAGTGGACCCACCACGCAATAAGCTATGACGTGGAGACCGGTCTGCTCGAATACCGCATAAACGGCCGCATAGAGGCAATGCGTTATATCACGTCCAACGGCAAGGAGCTGGGCGGCGACGTGTACCGCTGCAACCTGGGCGTCATTGCGGACATAGACATCTGCCCCCAGTACACCGGCCTTATCGATGACTTCCATATACAGCGGTCCAACGAGAGCGAGAGTGCAGCATCGATGCGCTACGACACCTATGCCAGGGACGGCGGCCGCTTTGTCACCAAGCCGATAAAGCGGTCCCCCAATGCAGAACTGCTGAAGGTGGACGCGGTGCTGGACGTTCCTGCCCAGACCGACGTGATGATGTACGTCAGGAGCGGGGACAACCAGTTCGAGTGGACCGAGAGCTACCCCGAGTGGATTCCGATTACGAACCATTCCTCCATAAAGAACGTCAAGGGCCTCTACTTTCAGCTGGCCGTAGACCTCTATCCGGACGGGGGCGGGGCGGTCTCGCCGTCGGTGATGAACCTTGCCCTCAGCTTCAGGGAGGTGGATGCCCCCCTCCCGCCTTTCCGCGTGACTGCCGTCGCCTCAGACAGCGCCGTGACCCTCAGCTGGACTTATTCCGTGGATAAGGACACCGGCGGTTACTACGTCTACTACGGGGAGCGGCCGGGCGAGTACCTGGGCAAGGCTGCCGTGGAGGGGGCCTCCCCGGTCAACGTCGGCAACATGAACTCGATTACCTTCAACGGACTGACGAACGGGAAGATTTACTACTTTGCGGTCGCTGCCTATTCGAAGGAGAACGAAAAGATAATGGGCGTCCTCTCAAAAGAGGTGTATGCACGTCCTTTGAATAAGTCTGCTGAGTAGCAGGGAGAGAAAAGATGTCGGATGCAATTTCAAAATTGACCTTGGGCAGGGCGAAATCTGCCGTCCTGGCCCGTGACTTCACGCTTGCGGAGAACCTTTTCAAGTCCCTTCTGGAAAAGGAGCCGGAAAACATAGAGCTGCTGGGAGAGCTCGGCGGCCTGTATCAGAAGACCGGACGGGACGAGGATGCCCTGTCCATCTACCAGCAGATTCTGGCCATAGACGACAAGAACCTGATGGCGATGAACAACCTTGGTTCCATCTACCGCAAACTGAAACAGTACCGCGAGTCCGTTTCCATATTGGAACAGGGAATCATCGTCGATGAGCACAACATCCAGCTTTTCTACAACCTGGGCTTCACCTACAAGGAAATGGAGAAGTATCCGGGCGCAATCCACTGCTTTGAGATGGTCATCGCCCACAACAAGGACGACGTGCTTGCCTACAACCACCTCGGTTCCATATACAGCCTGCAGGGCGACTACTCCAAGGCGATTGAAACCCTGAACAGGGGCGTGAAGATAGACCCCAACCATCCCGTCCTGCACCTGAACCTGGCGCACTGCTACGAGAAGGTCGGCAACATAGATGCGGCCTCGCTCGAGTATGAGGCGGCGCTCCGCTCCAAGCCGGGCTGGTTCGAGGCGATCGACGGCTACGCGGACCTCCTGCTTTCCAAGGACAACGCCGTCCACGCGCAGGATCTGGTCGGCCAGGCCCTGAGCCTGCACCCCGAGAGTGCGGGCATGCACACCAAGATGGGCCACGTCTACACCCAGCTGGACTCCTTGTCCGAGGCGCAGTCCCAGTACAACGAGGCCCTGAGCCTGGAGCCGGAAAACACGGAGGCCCTCGCCGGGCTTGCGGACGCGTATGAGTCCGACGGCAAGGTCCTTGAGGCCCTTAAGACGATGGAGACCTACGAGAAGCTTTCCCCGGGCGACATGGACATGCTCAGGCAGTACACGCACATCCTGCTGACGGGCAACAAGCTTGCGGCCGCTTACGAGAAAATTCACAAGGTTTTCGAGAAGAATCCGGAGGACGTCAAGACCCTGAACCTGATGGGGCAGTACTACATCTGCAGCGGCGATGACGACAGGGCGGACGAGTGCTTCCAGCAGATCCGTTCCATAGATCCTTCCTACGTCTCATACTACAAGGACGGCGCACTGCGCTACGACCAGATGGGCAACCACGCCAAGGCGGAGAAGGGGCTCAAGAAGTATCTGGACGTGCGCCCCTACGACAGCCGCGCCCTCTCCATGCTCGCATCCAACTACGAGAGCCAGGAGCGTTACGAAGACGCGCAGAAGATATACAGCGGCCTTGCCGAGAAGCACAGCGGCAATCCCTCCTACAAGCAGAAGCTCGACAAGCTGAGCAAGAAGATTCCCGTGGCTGCGCCGCAGGAGATTGCATTTGCGCCCGAGGAGGAGGGGGCGGAGTCTGCGGCTTTCTCTGCCGACGGCATGGACCGGCCGCTCGACGAGGAGCAGCTGGAACTTGCCGAAAGCGCGGAAGCTGCCGGCGGCGAGGAGTCTCCCGTCGAAGAGAAGCACGACCTGGGCTACAATCTGGAAGAGCTCACCGAGAACGACGAGAACGCTACCCCCTTCGAGAGGCAGCTTGACGATGAGATAGAGGCGAGCCGCAGCGACGACAACAGCCTTGACGCGCTCATCTCCGAGGAGGACAAGCTCGAGCAGGCGGTGGAAGATGCCGAGGACGACTTCTTCAAGGAGAACCCCTTCGGTAATTCGCCCGCTCCGCAGCGGGATCTGCCGGAGGAAAACGACAGAATGTTCCAGTCCGAAGAGCTGGACGACGGCGCAGACAAAGAGGAGGAGACTGTCAGCCTGGACGAGGACATCCCCTCGGAGGATGACGACGAGGACGAGGATATGGGCTTCCAGCTGGCCGAGCCGGAGCCGGAAGTCGAGGCTGAGGAGGACATTGCTCCTGAGCCGGAACCCCTGCCTGAGCCGGAGGAAGAGGCCGTCGAGGAGCCCGAGGAGATAGAGCCGGAAGCCGAGGAAGAGCCGGAGACCCTTGAGGAGCTGTCCGAAGAGGCTGACGGGGAAGAAACTCTTGATGAGCCGGAAGCGCTTTCTGAGGATGAGGACGAGCTGGAGCCTCTTGAGGAAGCAGAAGAGATACCCGATGAAGATGAAGAGGTCGAAACCCTCGATGAGATAGCCGAGGCAGAGGAGCTTGCTGAGGCTGAGGCCGAGGTCCTGCCCGGTGACGAGGAGCTTGCCGAACTCGAGGCTGAATCTGAATCCGAGGAACTCCCCGAAGCAGAGGAAGAGGAGCTTGAGCCTGAGGAGGAGGAAGCACTTCCCGAGCCTGAGGAGCTTGAGCTTGAGCCCGAGGACATGGACGCTGACTCCCAGGAGGAGCCGAGGGATCTGCCTCCTTCCGACGGTGACATAGAGGAGCCCGATGTCGTCGAGGACGTGACCGAATTCGACTCCTTCCTGCATGACGACAAGAAGGACGATCTTGCGATGGAGCTGTCCGAGATAGAGGATGCCATCACCGACCGCAGTGCGGCGGAGAAATACAAGAAGACCACCGATATGTTCAAG
>CADBRC010000008.1 GCA_902796985.1 uncultured Spirochaetaceae bacterium | reverse complement strand
GCTTTCCCATGTAAAGTTTCCTATCCTGTCCTTCCCCGCTCCGGCAAGGCGGATGCGGAGTCCGTCGTCCTCGATGAGCCGCCGGATGTTCCCGGCAAGGGCCGCCACATCGAGGGGCGGCGACATCAGGGCAGTCCTGCCGTCCTCGCAGAACTCCCGGAAGCCGCCCGCATCCGTGCAGGCAACCGCGCATCCGCACTGCATGGCCTCACAGACGGTCAGCCCCCAGCCTTCCGCCCGGGAGGCGGCGACAAAGACGGCAGCCCCGTTGTATATCCGGTTGTGGGTCTGTCTGTCAGGCCGCTGGTAATAGTCGTACCAGTCAGGCAGCCCCTCGGGACGCGGCTCCACGCCGAACGCCGCCGCATGGAGCTGGGGGACGGACTTCTTCACGATTTCCAATGCGGCGAGGATGTCCTCCGTCCGCTTGCGCTCGTCCGTATGATACAGCAGGGCGACCTCATAGCGGCTCCTGCCCTCGATATCAGCGGACAGGATAAAATAGTCCGGGTCTACTGCGTTGGGGATGACCACGGCATCTTCCCCCGCATCCATGACCTTGTCGCGGAGCCAGCCGGATATGACCGCCTTCCTGAGAGGGAGACGGAAGGAAGCGAGCACGTACTCGTCATCGTGCTTCCAGTTCTCGAAGTCCTGTATGAAGTAGTATCCCCGCCCCTCAACGCCTCTCATGGAAGAGACCCAATAGGCGGTCTCCACGGCGGTGGCGACGAACTTCGCTGAGCCCGGGTAGCGGCGGGGCAGATTCTTCCCCGCGGTAAAGACATACTCCCGGCTGACATGCCCCGTAAACTCGTACCAGCTTCCGAGGCGCAGCTGCTTCCGTATCCGGCAGCGGTACAGGAAGCCCAGGCGCATCTTGAGCCTGAGCAGGGGATTACGGACTCGGGCAAAATCCTCCGGCTTTATGTGGGGGTAGACAAGGTGGACGTCATGCCCCTCCCGGGCAAGGCGGTCGGCATATCCGTAGACGATTTTGTAGCCTCCGACCGGGGCCTCGTCGCGGAAAGGAAGGATGAACACGATCGTCTCTTTCCTGCAGGTTCCTTCGTTCATCTACTAGTCCCCGCAAAGAAAAAAGAAGGGCTTTTTGAGCAGCTTCTTCACCGCCCGCCTGAACTTCTGCCTGCGGCTTGGCTCCACGTAAAAGCCGTACTTTTTCTGTATCGCCTCGCTCTCGCTCAGGCGGAGCTGCTCAGCCCGGTCGCTCAGGCCGCCGAGCGCGTAGTCGCAGACAATCCTGTCCAGCCAGACGAAGGGAACCCCGTCCCTGTACATCCGGAGGAAGAGGTCATAGTCGGCGCAGACCTTATAGCCCGTGTCGTAGGAGCCATACTTCTTGTACAGGCTGAGGGGGACAAAGCTCGCGTTATGGGGAATCATCTTGTTCGTAAGCTCCGTGGCGGTGAAGCCCTGCACCCAGTCAAAGACACCGTCTTTCATCACGGAGAACGCCCCGTAAAGCACCGCCCCCGGGTTCCCGGCATGAATCTCAGGCAGACCCGCGAGGGCATAGGGCAGGAGGCTGTCGCCGGAGTTGATTATGCCGACGAGCTTCCCGGTCGCATGGGACAGGCCCTTGTTCATCGCGTCGTATATTCCCCCGTCCGCCTCACTGACCCAAAAAGAGATTGCATGGCGGGCATCCGTACGGGCGGCATGCTCAGCCAGCAGCTCCGCGCTGCCGTCAGTCGAAGCCCCGTCTATGACGATGTACTCGAGCTGTTCCGGATCCAGGGCCTTCTCGTTCATGACGCTCTCAAGCGTCCGCCTGAAGCCCTCCCGGTCGTTGCGGTTTATCGTGATTATGGAAATATCCGGCTGCCCGCTCATTCACTCCTCCCTTCGCTTGCCTGCGCACCTCGCAGGGCGGCCTCATACACTTCGATGTATTTCCTCACGGTCTTGTCCCTGTCGAATGCCTCCCTTGCCCTGCCAAGGGCAGAAGCGGAAAGCTTTCCGGAGTGCTCCAGGCAGTAGCGTATGCCGTCAGTGATTTCCTCCGCCTTGTAGGGGCTGGCAAGGTAGCCCGTCTCCTTGTGCCGTATCATGCAGCCCGTCCCCCCCACGTCGAACGCGACCGAAGGAACCCCGCAGCTTGCCGCCTCCAGGCAGGTATAGGAGAAGCTTTCGATAATCGAAGTATTCACGAACACATCGCATGCGGAGTAGAGGCAGGCGAGAATCTGCGGGCTTGCGACGTAGCCGGACGAAAAGAAGGGAATGGAAACCGCCTGTTTGAACGCGGGGCCGACCGGTCCAAACACAAGGAGGAAATAGCCTTCCTTATCCTCCAGCCTGTTCAGCGCCTCAAAAAGGAGACCTGAGCCCTTCATCGCACCGGGGCCGTCCATGTTGCCCGCCGCGCCGAAGCCTATGATTTTCCTGTCCAGCGGGAGGCCGAAGAGCTTCCTGACCTCCTGCCTGTCCCGGGGATAGAAGACCTTGTGGTCGATTATGTTGGGAACAAGGTAGCAGTCCGAGCCGCCGAAGAGCGCGCTGGACGTAAGCACGTCATGCTCCCACTTGCTCGGAGCGGTAAACGTAATCCGCCTGCCGGCAAAATACCTGCGCTTCTGCTTCCATACCTTGCGGCACAAATCCACGCCGTGCGTAGTCGCGGGCTTGTTGTGCCGGTAGTAGCCCTCCTGCCAGCGCGTGTCTCCTTCCATCACGTTGGGATGGTGCTCCGCCCCGCAGCAGGGCCAGCTGTCGTGCATGGTCCAGACAAGGGGCTTGGTTATCCTGGCGATGTCCCTGTTGCACACGATGTCGTTTATCCAGTGCAGGTTTACGACATCGAAGTCCGAGCTGTTTATCCAGTCAACATCCACGTCCGCCTCGGAGCGGAAATTCGTCGTGTGGAAGATGCCGTTCGTCGTCGTAAAGCGGAAGGGGTGAAAAGGAACGCGGCCTGCAATCGGGTTGACAATCTGCGAGAAGATATGCCCCAGATAGTTACCCAGCCAGCGGACAAGCTTGCAGAAAAAGCCCCGTCTCTTCTTGGGAAGCTCCACCACGTAAGGGCTTGAGCTGGTCTTCTCCGGCACCGCGAGGACGGCCTGGACCCCGGCCCCGTTCAGTGCCTCCACCAGCCTCATCGCGGCGATGGCAGCACCGCCCCCGGAATCCTTGAAATTGATGAGGAGAACTTTCACCGTGCCCCTCCCCGCTTCAGCGTATGGTGCAGGATCCAGCGGATGCCCCCGAGGATGCCGATCCTGTCCGCCCCTGCGACAAGGGCATCATGGATCCTGTTCATCCGCCTCCGGAAGGTCATCTTGGGGACGTACTCGGCCTCGCAGAGCCGGGAGTAGCCCTTATTCAGCCTGACGGCAGACGGAATGCGGATTTCCCCGCCCCAGTCCCAGCTCTCGTCCTTATACCATGCGGGGCGGCCGCTCGTGTGGGTGGAATCGGACGAGAAGCCCAGGTTCTGCACGAGGTTTTTGCGGGGCACGAGGGAATGCATCCCCCTGACCGCCATATATTCCGAAAACTGATAGTCCCAGGTGTTCAGCTCGCCCTCCACCGCCCGCTTCGCGTTGGAAAACAGCTCCTCCTCCGCTTTCCGGCTCAGGTAGCCGGTCTGTCGCTTCCTGCTGTTCTTATCATACGGGAGAAAACAGTCCGCCGAATAGTCCTTTACCTTGTCCGCCCATGAAGCCCAGCCCCATACCCCGATCGTCGTGCAGAGGAAGATGTCGTCCGGGAAGGAGGACACGCCCTCCCTGTTGAAGGAACAGACAGCCCCGACCCTGGGATCATCCCGGTACAGGCCGAGCAGCTTCTCGCAGTAGGGGAAGAAAGACGGCTCCGGCAGAATGTCGTCCTCAAGGACGATTCCCGCCTCCACATTGGAAAAGAACCACCGGATGGCCCCGGAAACTCCCCGCTTGCAGCCCAGGTTTTCGTCGCGGAAGAGGGTGTGGACGGAGCAGGGCCAGTCCACGTGGGAAAGTATGTAGTCCCGGACGGCGGCACAGGCTTCCGCCTCCCCTTCCCGGCCCTCCCTGGGCCCGTCGGCGGCGACATAGAGCTCCTCGGGCTGGCAGGCGGCTATGCGGGGGAAAGTCCGCCTGACGGTATCCAGGCGGTTGAACACGATGTACAGAACTGGGGTCTTGAAGGACATGACAGGTTATAATAGCCCTTTCTCTTTGTTGACACAAGCCCCTTTTGCAAACTATACTTACGGCGAGCGGTTCTGTTTTTATGGAAGACACTTTTTACCGATACGCATGCAGGCTGCCGGCCCGGTTCAGCACACTCAGCCCTCTTTCAGCCCCGGACACAGGGGCTTTCCGCGGGGGGCTGCCCGCCTGCATGAGGGACTACGTGTCAGCAGAAGCCGCAAAAGCAGCGGAAAAACTGGAGGGAGGCGAAGGCTGGCCCCGGCTGCTTGCCTCAGACTACATGCGCTTCTCCCGGGACGGCAACCGGGTCAGCTTTGAGAAAGCCTACTTCCGGCGGCGGGCCATCCTTGCCCTGCTCGCCCTGGCAGAAGTCATCGAGGGCAAAGGCACATACGCACATCACCTGGCAGACGGAATCATGTTGCTCTGCGAAGAGAGCGGCTGGCAGCTGCCCGCCCACAACAGCAGCCGGAGGGACGCAGCCCAGGACCCCCTCCCTTCCCCTGCAACTCCCGTCATAGACCTTTTCGCCGCCGAGACTGCGGCAGAGCTTTCCGTCATATACAGGCTGCTCAAGGATACACTGGACAGTATAACTCCGCTCCTCTGCAAACGGATTGCCTCCGAGCTTGAGGTCCGCATCATCCGTCCCTATCTGAACGGCCACTTCTGGTGGATGGGGAACGGGGACGAGCCCATGTGCAACTGGACTCCCTGGATTACCGAGAACGTCCTGCTCACGGCATTCCTGACCCCGCAGACGGATGCGGTGCGCAGGGAAACGGTCAAGAAAGCCCTCTACGCGCTCGACTGCTTCCTCAAGGACTACGGGGAAGACGGCTGCTGTTCCGAAGGGGTGGAATACTACCGGCACGCGGGCCTCTGCCTCTACAACGCCGCCGACATCATCTCCTCAGTAACGGGCGGACTGACGGAAGACGTGTTCTCCCTGCCCAAGCTGCGGAACATTGCCGAATACGTCGTCAACATGCACGTCGGCGGAGCGGGCGGCAGGACATTCAGTCCATACTTCTTTAACTTCGCGGACTACTCACCCTGCGCCGGAATGAGCGGTGCCCGGGAATATCTCTTCGGCAAGCGGGTCCGGAGCCCCCTGCTTCAGTCTTTCGCTGCGAAAAGCTGGCAGGAGTCCGGCACGAAAGAGAAGCTTCTGGGCCTGTCCGCCGACTGCGAAGAAGGCTGCAATCTCTTCCACCTGCTGCAGACCTTGAACACGGCCCGGGAGCTGGACGCATACGGTGCGGATGCAGCCGGGAAGGACGGTGCTACAGGGAAGGACGGAGCGGCAGGGGCGGACGGCGGCACCCCGACATACTACCCGAGCGTCGGCGTGTTCATCGTGAACAGGGGGGCCTACAGCCTCGCGGTCAAATCCGGGGGCAACGGCGACAGCCACAACCACAACGACACGGGAAGCCTCACCCTCTACAAAGACGGAAAACCCCTGCTCATAGACGCGGGGGTGGGGAGCTACACAAAACAGACCTTCTCCGCCGACCGCTATTCGATATGGACCATGCAGTCCTCCTATCACAATCTGCCGGAAATCAACGGACTGATGCAGCTGGCGGGGGCAGACTACCGCGCGAAAGACGTAAAGACAGAAGGAGACAGCATCAGCCAGGACATCGCCCCCTGCTACCCGCCGGAGGCAGGGCTTCTTTCATATATACGGAGCGTGTCCTGCTCGGAGGCGGGCGTTACCGTACATGACAAGGCCACATTCACTGACGGAACGGGCCGCATGTCCGTACTGAACCTGATGCTCTGCGAGAAGCCCTCCATCGACGGGAACAAGATACGGGCAGGAGAGACGGGCAGCATACGGATCAGCACGGCCGACAGTCAGCCCGTCATAGCGGCGGAGGAAATCAAAATCGACGACGAACGGCTCGGACGGGCTTGGAAAGGCAGCCTCTACAGGCTCAGGATTTCATTCACGGACGAAATACACATAGACATAACATAGACAGGATAAGGATAATCAGATGAATCTACGCATCAGCGTCTTGGGGCCTGACGGCACGAAGAAGATGGAAAAGAGCCAGCAGCACGAGCTGTGGGCTGTCTACGACGGAGAATATCAGGAGGGGGACAGGATAGAGCTTTCCTGCGGGGCTGACGGCACGGAAAAGACCTTCCTCTTCGTCAAGCTCGACGACGCAATGGAAGGAGCGGTCCTCCTCTACAAAGGCGTTTACAGCTTCCCCATTCCCTTTGCCGAGGCACGGATGTCCTACAGCCCCTCCTCCTTCACCGGCACGAGGCACTACCTGTATGTCCGGGAGGCAGCCGGTACAGAAACTGCAGGCGAGCGGAACCTCGCGCTGAACCCCTTCGACTTCCACGGCAACACGGGCCTTTACCCGCACACCTGGGCCAACGTAGAGACCCGCGGCGAGTCGGTCTTTGCTTCCCGCAATGCCGTAGACGGGCTGCTTGCCAACAGCTTCCACGGGGAATGGCCCTACACGAGCTGGGGAATCAACCGCGACCCCAACGCAGAATTCCACCTGGACTTCGGCAGGGAGGTCATTCTGAGCTCAGTCGGGATATACCTCAGGGCGGACTTCCCCCACGACGCATGGTGGACGCAGGGAACGCTCTCTTTCTCCGACGGCAGCGAAATGACGCTGGAGTTCACCAAGACCGGCGGAGAACAGCGGTTCCAGTTTGCACCCAGGAAGGTCACGTCGCTTGTCTTCCACAAGCTCATAAAGGCGGACGACCCGTCGCCATTCCCTGCACTGACCCAGCTCGCGGCATACGGTAAGGAGGCCTAGAATGAACATCGTTTTACTGATTTTCCAGCTGGGCGGCAGCCTGGGATTCCTGCTCTTCGGCATGAAGATGATGAGCGAAGGAATTCAGAAAAGCGCGGGCAACAGCCTTAAGAAGGCCCTGAACTTAATGACGAGCAACCGCTTCCTCGCCCTTATCACGGGAATGCTCATCACGATGATCATCCAGTCTTCCGGAGCGACGACGGTCATGGTCGTCACCTCCGTCAATGCGGGGCTCCTTACTCTGGAGCAATCCGTCGGGGTCATCTTCGGTGCGAACATCGGAACGACGATAACCGCATGGATTGTCTCCCTGTTCGGCTTCAGCTTTAAGATATCGTCCTTCGCCATACCCATATTCGGCATCGGCTTCCTGCTTTCCAGCCTCAAGAAGCTCAGGCAGGAGAACCTCGGCCAGGCCCTGATGGGATTCGCCATGCTCTTCATCGGACTGGAAATGCTTTCAGGTGCCATCGCTCCCGACAGCGGCAACCTCAACTTCATCTCTGCACTCGACGACTGGGGCTTTGTCTCCGTGATAATCGGAGTCATCATCGGCCTTTTGATAACGGCCCTGCTCCACTCGTCCTCGGCTGCGACGGCAATCGTCATAACGCTCGCCTACAACAAGCTCATAAGCTGGGAGTTCTCAGCCTCGCTCGTCATCGGAAGCGAAATAGGCTCCACGATTGACGCGGTGCTCGCGGCATGGGGCAACCGGGAAAGCGCAAAGCGGGCGGCATTCATCCACGTCACCTTCAACGTCGTCATGGCATTCTTCGCGATAGTCTTCTTCAGGCCCCTGCTCAAGTTCGTGGACTTCCTTGTCCCCGGTACGGTGCAGGACGGAATCAGCTACCACATCGCGGCCCTGCATACCCTGCTCAAGACGATGACGGCGCTCGTCTTCCTCCCCTTCACTACCCAGATTGCCGCCCTTGCCAAGAAAGTCATCAAGAGCAAGGAAGCGGACGAAGAGAACGTCTACACGCTCGAGTTCAGCGAGACGGGAGGACGCGAGAACATCGTCGCCCACATCGGTCTGGTCGAGAAAGAGATTTTCAAGATGGCGGAAGAAGTCTCGAAGATGTTCCGCTGCGTACAGGTGGGCTTCAGCGGAAACCTGGACACCTTCGTCAGAGATTACTTCGGCCCGCTGACCAAGAAGGAGGACTACCTGGACCAGATGGAGGAGGCCCTGACCAAATATCTGGTCTCCTGCTCCAAGCTTCCGCTGACGGAAAGCCAGTCCGCCGACGTCGCGCGAATGCTGCAGATTGTCGAAGACATAGAAAGCATGAGCGACGAGTGCTACAGCATCGG
The DNA here is from genome assembly GCA_902796985.1 of uncultured Spirochaetaceae bacterium. Lineage (GTDB taxonomy): Bacteria > Spirochaetota > Spirochaetia > Treponematales > Treponemataceae > Treponema_D. The sequence goes on along the minus strand of CADBRC010000008.1, from coordinate 2,779 downwards.
GGTCATGCTCAAGAAGAGCGTGGACAAAAACATGAAGTTCAGCAAGGAAGACCTGGAGAAGCTGCAGCCCTACCTCTCGCTCGCAGGACAGGCCTTCACCATAGTGCATGAGAACCTCGATTCCAGCTGGACTGCGGAAGAACTTGCCCAAGCCGAGGAGATTGAGAAGCAGATTGATGCGCAGCATAAGGCGCTCAAGAAGATTGCCCGGAAGCGGCTGGAAAGCGGCGCGGAAGTCAAGACGGAGCTTATGTATATAGACCTCGTGCGCCAGATAGAAAAATTCGGCGACCACGCCTACCGGATTACCTCAGCCCTGGGGCAGGCCGCAGGGCTTTCGGCGTAAAGTGTACGCCTTGCAGGGGAAAGCCTTGCAAGGCGTAAGACTAGTTCACAACCGCTGAATAGACTTCCTTGTCCAGCGCATAGAGGGTAAGCGTGCTGCCCTTGGCGACGGAATAAGGGATGCTGACTACACCGCCGTCATGCTGGAACGAAACCAGCGTGGCGGTCTTTCCTTCCTGACTGCTCGATTTGACGGTCATCGGCACGGGATAGGGATACTCGCTGATGCGCGCGTTCAGGATGCCGCTTGAAGTCTCGTCACCCTCTTTGGCGGGCGCGAAGGCGAAGTCTGCCTTGACGTGGCTCCAGATGCCCACGCTCTGCCCCGCCCCGTCCTGGCTCGTCACCGTACCGGCTTTCTCTGACGAAAATGCCTCGTGGCTCGTAAAGTCGAATATCACTTTGGCAGATGCCATCGCCTTAAGGGCCTCCGACACCTTCATGCCCGACAAATCAGGCACCTCAGCCGTTTCCACTTCCGTTCCCTTGCTGACGATGAGCTGAAGCCTGGTCCTGTCCGTTATCGGAAGCCCCGCCATGGGATTCTGGGCGAGGATGGTTCCGGCAGGGCTGCTGCTCTTCTTGTAGACCGGGGGTGCAACAGTCACGAGCGAGCCGTCACCGCCGTAAGTCTTTTTCAGCTGGGGCAGCACGTCGTTTATGTTCTTGCCGACGAGGTTCTCCAGTCCGCTGCCCTCCTGTCCCCGGCTGACAGTCAGCGTGACCCGCCGGTATGCCTTGACGATGGCACCGGGCGCAGGATCCTGCTCCAGTATCGTCAGCGCGTCGCCCTCGTTGTCCGAGTAGCGCAGCTGGATTTTGGGGTACAGCTCCTTCTGCTGCATCTCAAGCAGGGCGGTCGTCAGGCTCTTGCCGACGACATCCGGGACCATGACCTTTTCCTCGCCCTGCAGGCTGACAAGGAAGACCCCTATGCAGGCGACGACCGTGACGATGAGGGTCAGTATCATCGTAAAGAAAAGCGGTTTGCCGCCGTATGCGAGGCCGTCCACCTGGCCCTTGATGCCGTCCTTTATCTTCCGGCCGAAGCCGGTCTTGCCTGTGTCCGCTGTGTTCACTATATCCCTTTCGTCCATGATAGCTTCCTTTTCCTTTTATTATGATCTTGTGAGATTACCGGCCTGTGCGTCCCTATTCCAGAACCGAGCCGATAAAATTCCGCGCCCCGTTCATGAAGGACTTGTAGTCCATCGCTTTCTTTGCCTGCCACTGCAGCTCCGTAACGAGCAGGACCCCGTCACCGGTCTGCACCAGTATGCCCCTCTGCTTGGAGTAGGACAGGACCGTTCCCGGAACGGCTCCCGTGTTCTGCGTGATTGACGTGTCCTGCGAAGCGACTTTGCTCGCCGCCGCCGCCTTCAGAATCCTGAGCTGCATTCCGCCGGAACTCGTATAGCAGCCCGGCCAGGGAGTGTAGGCCCTGATCTGCGCGTCTATCTGCAGTGCGCTGTTGCTCCAGTTTATGCGTCCGTCCTCTTTCTTTATCGTCGTGCAGTAACTCGGGGTTCCTTCCTGCGGCTTGGACGGGGGCAGCTCCCCCTCTTTTGCCACGTGGCGGAGCAGGGTCGTCACGGCGATACCCCCGAAGAGGGCAGCCTTGCCCAGAAGCAGCTCCGCCGTCTCCGTGCCGGTAAGCCCCATCCGCTCCTCGTAGAGCACGTCGCCCTCGTCAATTCCGAGCACCATCTTCTGCAGGGAGAAGCCCGTCTCCGTATCCTGGTTCAGGATTGCGGCAGGGACAGGAGTCGCCCCCCGGTACTTGGGCAGAAGGGAGGGATGCAGGTTGACCACGCCGTACTTGAACATGGACAGGAATTTGGGCCCGAGTATATGCCCGTAAGCGAAGCAGACGAAGATGTCCGGCTGTATGGCAGAAATCTCGTTCCTCGCTTCCTCCTTCAGGTGTTCCGGGGTCAGGATTTTTATGTCGTCGCCGCGCGCCCGGTTCCAGATTTCGGCATACTGGGCGACCTCCGTGGGAATCAGCTCCTTGTGCCGCCCCTTCGCGGAGGGCGGGTTGGTCAGCACGGCGACAATCTTGTATGCCTCCGACGGAACGGAGGAAGACATCGCGCTGTCCTTGAGAATAAGTTCCAGTGTTTTTGCGGATGCGGCAGGGCTTCCGCCGTATAAGACACGGAGCATGGCCTAGTCTTCCTTCCTGGACTTTCTGGCGGCTTTCTTCGCGGCCTTGAGGGCAGCCCGTTCGGCTTTCTTCTTGAAGTTTTCAATCGTCTTGTTCTTGAAGTCCTCGTCGCCCCTGTCGATGTAGAGGATGCCGTTCAGGTGGTCGTTCTCGTGCTGGATGATGCGGGCAAGGAGGCCGCCCGCGTCGTTTATCGTGAAGGGCCTGCCCCGCTCGTTGGGCGCGGTCACGGAAATCGTCGAAGGCCGCTTTATTGTCTCGGAGACT
>CADBRC010000007.1 GCA_902796985.1 uncultured Spirochaetaceae bacterium | reverse complement strand
GGGCATAACGGGTTCCAGCGGCGGCGAGATATCCGCCTGGGAAATAATGCAGAAGATGGACGGCGGCCACGGCGACGAGGTGGTGGCGATTCTCTCCGGCGGCAGCACGGACCCCGTCGTCGAGGAACGGGGAACCTTCGAGGTTGTCCTGCCCGCGTCCTCCATGAACCTTCCCGACGGCGGCTGGGTTCAGCTTGAGATTGAGGAAGGCGACATGCACTACAAGGAAACTGCCTTCGCAGGACCTGACGGCAACGTGTACTTCACCGCGCCCCGGCTGAGAATAGGGGCATTCATAACCGTGACCCTGACGGTGTTCACGCCGGACGGCAACCCCTACAGAGCCGGCCGCAAGAACAGCTACGTCGAAGAGGGCGGTGCAACCTCCTTCAATATCCCGCTCACAGACCTGAACAATCCGAGGGTGACCTACACGGATGCCATGCTCACAAACGAGACTAAAGACGGCTACAAGCTGGTCCGCTACAGCTGGCTGCACGACGAGTCTCCCAAGTTCTCCGTGACGAACCCCTATGACGACGGCAGCGCGACGATGACGGTTAAATTTGACGGAGATCCGCTTACCGGGGATGCTGCCACCGGGAACATCAGTAACTATCCCCTTACGGACGGACAGCACACAATCAACATAACGCTCTCCAAACCCAGCTTAAACAGTGACATCAGGATAGAGAAGAAAATCTACGTCCAGATGAAAGCTGTGAACGCGACCGTTTCCTCGATGGATGCGTACTATGAGGATCATATAACTAGTAACAGTCCATGCGTAAGGCAGGATATGTATATCGCATCCGTCAATGATGGCGTGAAAAGTACCAAGACCTGTTACAGTAGTGGCGGTACGGTTGGAGCCAAGCTTCGATCCGTCATCATGGATTCCAGCAACAATACGGTTACTCTTACGGCTCCGGGGAGCATTTTCAAATTCTGGACTAACGTGCCGCATGATGACTGGACAGGTGAATCGATGGGATGGGTAGTAGAGGACAGGGCTCAGACGACAAAGACACTGACTGAGCTTAAGGCTAACAACTACATCGACTCCGGTGAGGTTATCAGTGACGGAAACTCACGGAACGATGAGTACCGTTACAGCTGGTATCATTTCTACGTCACCCTGACCGACGTGGTCTACACCGCCGGCACCGACGACTAGCCCGCCGGGGGCAAGAAGCCCAGCCTGGGCATCCCCTGCCCCCTCGCCGGGAACGTCTGGAGCGGGGGCCCAACCGCCAGCGTAGCATCAAGGCAACGGGCGTAGGCTCCCGGAGCGGGCATTTGCCAGCCCATTTCCTGCCGCATCACAGGGAACGTATGGAGCAGAGCGGGGCTCCCGGAGCGGGCATTTGCTCGCGCCCCCTGGCCGGCATTATAGCACGGGCAAAGGGTGCGTGGACAGGAGGGCGGGGCAGGCAAGACGCACGCGCAGACAGCGGAAAATGCCCCGGAGAAGCTGCGTTCCGTTGCGTTTATGCCCGTTGAAACAGAGGCCCCGATTGTATATAATTCGGCTAGGTAAAAGCCGCTTGCTTTTGTCCGAGTTCAGGGGGCCTCTGTGCAGCGCACGAATCATCTGCGGCCCTCTTTCAGAGAGGAGATTTCGAGAATATGCTTACCGACATAGAGATTGCGCAGAAGTGCGAGATGCTTCCCGTCACGGATATCGCGGGGAAAATTGGAATAAAGGCGGAGGATCTGGACCTGTACGGAACGTACAAGGCGAAGCTTTCGTTCAAGGCACTGAATGCCCTGCAGAAAAAGGCCTCAGATCCTGCCTCGAGGGGCAAGCTGATCCTCGTGACGGCGATGACCCCGACGGCCGCCGGTGAGGGCAAGTCCACGGTGACGGTCGCCCTTGGTGACGGCCTCCGCAAGATAGGCAAGAATGCGGTCATCGCGCTCAGGGAACCGTCGCTCGGCCCCTGCTTCGGCGTGAAGGGCGGTGCCTGCGGGGGCGGATATGCCCAGGTCGTCCCGATGGAGGACATCAACCTGCACTTCACCGGCGACATCCATGCGATCACCGCTGCCAACAACCTGATGGCGGCCCTCATCGACAACTCCCTCCAGCAGGGAAACCCGCTCGGAATCGACCCCCGCACGGTCAGCTGGAAGCGCTGCGTTGACCTGAACGACCGTGCCCTCCGCAACGTCATCATCGGCCTGGGAAGCAGGGTGGACGGCGTTCCCCGCGAGAGCCACTTCCAGATTTCGGTCGCGAGCGAGATAATGGCGATCGTCTGCCTGTCCAGGACGATCGGCGAGCTCAAGGAGCGGATTTCCCGCATCACGATCGGCGAGACCTACGACAAGAAGGCAGTCACCTTCGGCCAGCTGGGCTGTACCGGAGCCGTCGCCGCCCTGCTCAAGGATGCAATCCGTCCCAACCTCGTGCAGACGCTGGAGCACACTCCGGCTTTCATCCACGGCGGCCCCTTCGCAAACATTGCGCACGGCTGCAATTCGATAAACGCGACCCTGTCCGCCCTCGCCTTGGGAGACTATGCCGTGACCGAGGCGGGCTTTGCCGCCGACCTGGGCGCGGAGAAGTTCATGGACATCAAGTGCCGCCTGAACGGGCTTGCCCCTGACGCTGCGGTCATCGTCGTGACCGCCCGCGCGCTCAAGATGCACGGCGGTGTGGCCAAGGCCGACCTTTCCGCCGAGAACGTCGCCGCCT
>CADBRC010000006.1 GCA_902796985.1 uncultured Spirochaetaceae bacterium | reverse complement strand
GCCGAAGAGGGGCTTTAAAGATGAAAATCCTTCTATTATATTATCCGCAGACAGACCAAGCTCACGGGCCAGGCATATCGCGGCGAGGGCATTCCGGTAGTTGTAGCTTCCCGGCAGGCCCAGGGTGACGGCCTTTCCGTCTATCGTGAAGTCCGTCCCCAAAAGCCCCCTGTTCCTGACAAAGCGGACCCCCTCCACGGAGTCCTCCCCGTAGAAGCAGGTCCTCGCACCCGCCACCCCGGCTTTCCCGGACAGGAAGGACGCAAAATCGTCATTCTTGGGGACGAAGGCCACGGAAGAAGTGGAGAAATGGTCAAAGACACGGGACTTTTCTTCGGCAATCGCCTCCCGGCTGCCAAGGATGCCGATGTGGGCAGTCCCGATATTCGTTATGACGGCGTAGCGGGGCTTCAGGACGGCGGATATCTCCTTCATCTCGTCCTTACGGTTCATCCCCATCTCAAAGAGGCCGACCTCGTGACCGTCCCGTATGTTGAACACCGACAGGGGAAGGCCCGTCTCGCTGTTCAGGTTACCCTCGTTGGCAATGACCTTGTACTTCCGTGACAGCAAAGCAAGGGCGATCTCCTTGGTCGTCGTCTTGCCGCTGGAGCCGGTTATGCCTATCTTTATGAGATTCGGGAACTTGTCCACATATCGGGCTGCGGCATCCTGCAGGGCATGAAGGGTATTCTCAACCCCGATGAAGACCACAGAGGGCTTGTCTTTAAAAAACGGCGTAAAAAAGTCAGGGGTCTTGTCGTAGCACTGATTGGCGACGAAGACAACGGAAGCCCCCTTTTCCAGAGCCTGCGGGATGTAAGCATGCCCGTCCTGCTTCTCCCCGATAAGGGGGACAAAAAGGCTGCCAGCCGTGACCTTGCGGCTGTCCGTTGCAACGGAATTGAACGCGCAGTCCCTGCCGGCAGAAAGGAGGCATCCGCCCGTAGCGGAAAGCAAATCATCTAGGGAAAGGAGTGTGCCGGTCATATCAGTTACCGGCCTTCTTGGCGGAACTCGCCGACATCTCCACGCGGACTATCTCGTCGCTCTCCGCTTCCCGCATGCCGAGCGAGTCGCGGGCTATATCCTCAATCCGCTCGGACGATGACAGGAGGCTGATGTCGGTTATGAGCTTCTTGTTTTCTTCTATTAATTGCTTCTGCCGCTTCTCAAGCTCCTCCACCTGCTTTTCCAGGTCCGTGTACTTGCGGGCATGAATCCCGTCAATGACCAGCAGGGCAGGTATGGAAAGCGCAAAAAGGCAGACCAGTGCGGTTTTGAAAATTTGTGAAAAATCCAGCTTCATACGGCCTCCACCCCGGCAAGGCGCTCTTTCCCCGCGTCACGGAGCTTCCGCACCACGCGGAGCCGCGCGCTCCGGGAGGGAGAGTTAGCAGCGACCTCCTCTGCCGTCGGCTCCACCCCCTTATGGGTAAGCAGAACCGCACAGGGAGAACCACCGCACGAACAAACGCTCTGCTCCGGAGGACAGACGCACTCTTTCGCAAGGTTGCGGAAATAGCGCTTTACGATTCTGTCCTCCAGAGAATGGAACGTAATTACCCCCAGTTTCCCCTGTGGTAAAAGGGTGTTGAACGCGGCGTGGAGGGCATCTGGAAGTCGTCTCAACTCTTTGTTGACGTAAATCCTCAAGGCCTGGAATGTCCTCGTCGCCGGGTGAATGCTGCCGTGGCGGTACTTGGGGGGAACCGCACCGGCAACTATATCGGCAAGAGCTTTAGTAGAAGCAATGCGGCCTGCCTGTCTGGCCGTGGTTATTGCCGAGGCAATGCGCCGCGAATACTTCTCGTCCGAATACAAATAAATAAGGTCTGCGAGCTTTTTCTCTTCCATGCCGTTGACGACATCCGCCGCACTCTCGGGTGATGCCGGATTCAGCCGCATGTCAAGCTCCTCGTCATGACGGAAGGAAAAGCCCCTTCCGCTCCGTTCATAGTGAAACACGCTGATTCCCAGGTCAAAGAGGATTATATTTGGCCTCCTTGCATCCTGAGGATAGTCAGCGTAGAAATCATCGAACCAGCCCGACCAGAATGACATCCGGTCTCCGAAGGGAGCGAGCCGCTCCCTGGCGCGGGCCTGTATGACTGGGTCTGCATCCAGCCCCAGCAGCTTGAGTCCCGGGTAGCTTTTCAGGAAATTGTAGGAATGCCCGCCCTCTCCCAAGGTGGAATCCACCATGAAAGCGTCAGCCTCATACGGCTCGCCGACCGGAGAAAGCAGAGAAAGACATTCCTGAAGCAGAACAGGAGTATGTACGACTTCCATTTCCTTAACTACCTAAGATTACAGGAAAATATCGCTCATACTCCCGGCCGCGTCCTTGACATCCGTCTCCGTAGAGGCCAGATACTCATCGTAGCACTTGGAATCCCACAATTCCATATACCTGGTCAAGCCCAGAATCACGGACTCACCCGAGAGAGAAGCATATTCCCTTAAGCACTGGGGGATAGAGAGGCGGCCCGAACGGTCAAATTCCAGCTGTTGTGCCGGTGCGATGAAACGCCTGATGACTTTATTGGTCTGATCATTGAAAGGAGAGGCTTTCTTCATGATTTTGTCACTCAGAGAAGCCCAATCCTCACTTGTAAAAAGCATGAGACAATGGTCCAGACCTTTCGTCACGATGAGTTCATTTTTGTTCAAAATGCCCCGGAGCTTGGCAGGGAAGAGGATCCGCCCCTTCTCATCCAAGGTATTCCGGTACTCACCAATCAGCAAGTCCATACCATTATCTCACCACTTTTCCCCACTATTTCCCACTTATTGCCATTCTACCCCCTTTTCCCCTCACTGTCAACCGAAAAGCTGCCGAAAATGAGAAAAAGCTATGTGCAAGACGGAACACGCCCTTGATGAGATTCCCCCCAATCTGCCCCCCCTGGAAAGAGCCCGCCGCCTTCTGGACAAAACCTCCCTCCTGGGCTGGGTCTGGCACTCCCATGTGGATGCGGCCGCCAAGGTGCAGGAGGAGCTGGGAGAGGCCGAAGAAGCCGCAGGTCAGGAGGACAGGGGACACCTGCTCGAAGAGTGCGGGGACGTGCTCTTTTCCGCAATATCCTACGTCTGCTCGCTTGGCATTGACCCGGCGGAAGCTCTGGACAGGGCCAACCGGAAGTTCGCCGGAAGATTCAATTATATAGAAGAAAAAATGCGTGAAAGGGGCCTTCCCCTTGACGTAAGCCATGAGGCCGAGGAGAGCGCTCTCTGGCAGGAAGCCAAGAAGCAGGGCCTGTAAGAAAGGCTATTGGGGCACTTGACCCGGGCGGAAGCCTGAAGTGGCCGCTCCCGCCCGAGTCATTCCTTTGCCCTTGTCCTATTTTAAAAGACCGTCCACATAGTTCCTCACGTCGGAGCCGCTCTTCCCGGTGAAGTCCTTCCCGCCCTTGAAGTCCGCGCCCTTGGCGAATTTTGCCAGATCCTTTCCGCTCCTTCCAAGCCCGCTCCCGCCGCTCGTGCAGAGGGTAATGAGCTTCTTGCCCTTCCAGTCCTGGCTCTCCGTGAATGTGTATACGATTTTGGGTGCGTAGGCCCACCAGATGGGATAGCACAGGACTACCGCGTCGTAACCCGATATGTCAATCTTGTTGGCGATTGCGGGGCGGCTCTTGGGATCGTTGCACTCAATGGAAGAAAGAGATTTCTTGTCGTGCCAGTTCAGGTCCGCGCTCGTGTACTTGTGGACAGGCTCTATCTCAAAGATGTCCGCTCCCATCGCGTCCGCCGCGTCCTTGGCCATGCGCTCGGTCGTCCCCGTTGCGCTGAAATAGACGACCGCCGTCCTCGCCTTGCCGGTCTGTGCGGTCAAAGTTCCTGTCATAAACAGTCCTCCGAGCAAAAGTGCTGAGATAAGTTTCTTCATAGTTCCTCCGTTTATTAAGCAACAACCCGTTGCTTATCTAGAGCTTACGCTATTTTTGCAAACTTGTCAATACTAAAACACGATTTTAATAACAAGTCGTCGCTTATACGAATAAAACGGTCCTCCTGCGCAGCTGGATTCTTTCCCCGGCTTGTGCTATCATGCGCAGTGACGAGAGCAAGGGGCGAACATGAATATTTACGTGGATTTTGACGATTGCCTTTGTGAGACTGCGCGGTACTTTTCCGGTCTTGTGGCGGAGATGTTCGGGCTGGACATACCATACGAGGAAATAAGGTATTTCAACCTGCAGAAATCATTTTCCTTGACTGACGGACAGTACGACAAGATGATGGCCCATGCCCACAGGCCGGAGGAGCTTTTGTCATACGAGGAGACGCCGGGCGCGGTAAAGGCGGTCAGCCGCTGGCTTGATGAAGGGCATGACGTAAAGATAATAACGGGCCGCCCCGTCAGCGCGTACGAGGCTTCGCGGGAATGGCTTGACCGGCATGGACTGGAGCGGATTCCCTTGTTCTGCCTGAACAAATACGGACGCGACAACTTCATGAAGGGCAGCAGCTTCAACCTTGAGCTTGAGGATTATTACAAAATGCATTTTGATTATGCCGTGGAAGATTCTCCCTGCGCATTCAAGTTCTTTGAGCACCTTCCTGACCTGAAGGTCATGGTCTTTGACCGCCCCTGGAACCGTGAATGCGAGTTCCCCAATAAGAATTACATAAGATGCTCTGACTGGGAGATGATGGAGGTGCAGCATGTTTAGGCAGATGAGAAGGTTCAGGCAGCAGGTCGCCAGCGAAAAGTGCGTTGAGATTCTGAAAAACGAGTGGCGGGGGGTGCTTGCCCTGCTCGGCGATGACGGCTACCCCTATACCGTTCCCATGGATTTTTTCTATGACGAGGACGACGGCAAAATATATTTTCACTGCGCGAAGGAAGGCCACAAGATTGACGCGATTGAAAAATGTGACAAGGCTTCCTTCTGCGTGATGGACCGGGGCTTTAAGAAAGAAGGCGACTGGGCGCTGAACATCACGAGCGTAGTCTGCTTTGGCCGGATAAAAAAGCTCATGGATTTTGAAAAGACAAAGGATAAGGTCTGCAAGCTCGGGGCAAAATACCATCCGACGGCAGAATCGGTTCAGGTTGAATGGGAACATGCGAAGAACCGTGTCCTCTGCCTTGAGATGACGATCGAGCACATGACCGGAAAACTGGTGAACGAAAAGTAAGGCAGGAGTATATGGAAGACTTGTTTTCCTACCTGGACGGTAGACAAGCGTCACTCGGGCGAGTGACAAATGTCTCTCGGTCGGTAAACAAATGTCTCTCGGCCGGTAAACAAATGTCTCTCGGCCGGGTGATGCGCTGGTACCAAGTGAACGGATGTACGTCATCGGGAGGGAATCCGAATGAGAGAACGGGGCATTTCATGTACGTAATCCGCCCCGCTGCCGCTCAAAAATTGCAGACGGCACATTTTTTCGGGCCTGTTTCTTGGGAAGCAGCTCACTCCCCCTCAAGCTTGTTGAAAGAAACCGTCACTCCGTTCCGAAGGATTTCTCCCAAGCGGTCAACAAGCTGCTGGGCTTCATCGCTCTCAGCCGTTATGTAATTTCCGTCACGAGCCTGGTTCGCAAGCTCGACTATCCGATTCTTGAACTTCTTG
>CADBRC010000005.1 GCA_902796985.1 uncultured Spirochaetaceae bacterium | reverse complement strand
TGGTCAAGGACAAGCTCAAGAACGATCCCTGCACGGCACAGCCGGACGAGAACGCATGTAACGGCTGCGGCCAGTGCGTCAACGTCTGTCCCTACGGAGCCATATCCTACGTGGACAAGGACTTCCGCGGTCCCAACCGCACGACGATTACGCGCCACGTTTCGCAGGTCAACTCCGCGATGTGTCACGGATGCGGTGCCTGTACGGTCGCCTGTCCGTCCGGTGCGATGGACCTCAAGGGATTCACCAACAAACAAATTCTGGCGGAGGTTGACTCGGTTCTGTAATGCCGGGGAGTGAATTATGAGTGAGAACAACAACCCCAACTGGACACCAAAAATCGTAGCGTTCTGCTGCAACTGGTGTTCATACGCAGGTGCTGACCTGGCGGGCAACAACCGCCTGGAGTATCCTGGTAACGTAAAGATTATCCGCATCCCCTGCTCATGCCGCCTGAACCCGCTGTTCATCCTGCGTGCATTCCAGCGCGGGGCCGACGGTGTAATATTGTGCGGCTGCCACCCGGGCGACTGCCACTACTCCACGGGCAACTACTTTGCCCGCCGCCGCATGACGCTCCTGTTCTCCATGCTCGACTATCTGGGCATTGAGAAGGGACGGACGCGCGTGGAATGGTGTTCCGCAGCCGAAGGCGTGCGCTTCGCGGGAATCATGAACGATTTCGTCAAGCAGATTACTGAGCTTGGCGAATGCAAGAAGCTGGAGGACGTAAGATGCAAGACAAACTGATTGCCCGCGCTAAGGAGCTTCTTGCGGAGGGCAAGGTGCAGAAGGTCGTCGGCTGGAAGAAGGGCCTTTTTGACGACGACATCACACCCGCCGTATTTACTTCTGCGGCGGAGCTTGACAAGGACTTTGTGTTCAACAAGTTCTGCAAGGCGAACCTCTCAAAGTATCTGGTGGGCATCACCAGGCAGATAGAGACCGCCAAGAGCACGACCAGAATGAACAACACGATGGCCAAGCAGCGCGATCCCAACGCGAAGGACGCGCCGATTCCTCAGGAAGTCGTGCTCGTGTTCCTGAAGCCCAACGATACCTACTCGTTCACCCAGCTCCTCAAGGAGAACAGGATTACGAGGGGCGACGTATACGCCATCGGAGTGCCCTGTCAGGACACGCTCGACGGCGGCGAAGTCTGCGAGACCTGCAAGAACAAGAAGCCCGTCTCCTGCGACGAGCTTATCGGCGTAGAGGCCGAACCCGCCCCCGTCCAGTCCACAAGGATGGCCGAGGTGGAGAAGCTTGAGGCGATGACCGCGGACGAGCGCGATGCCTTCTGGAAGAACGAGTTCTCCCGCTGCCTCCGCTGCAACGCATGCAGGGACATCTGCCCTGCATGTACCTGCGAGCGCTGCGTGTTTGACAACAACAAGCTCTATACGTCCCAGAAGGTCGCGGAGACCTCCTTCGAGGAGAGCCTCTTCCACGTTATCCGCGCATGGCACGTCGCCGGACGCTGCACGGACTGCGGCGAGTGTTCCCGCGTCTGCCCGCAGCACATCCCGCTGTACCTGCTGAACCGCAAGTTCATCAAGGACATCAACGAGATTTACGGGGATTACCAGGCCGGAAGCGACATGGAGACCAAGCCCGCCATGCTCACGTTCAACGCAGAGGGCGACCCTGAGACGACGATTGTCTGGGACCGCGCCAAAGAAAGGGAGGCCGAGTAATGCTGTCCATCAATGCAGATAAGATCGATTCACTGTTTGAGCTTGTCGGCTCAAAGCAGCCCCTCTACCTTCCCGTTGACAACACGTCGGGCAAGGCAGACTTCAAGCGCTGGGAAAAGGGAACCAAGCTTTCCTCCGCGCTTAAGACCGTCCGCTCGGCGAAGGACTTCTTCTTCCCCAAGACGGAACACATGGTCTCCTACCAGATGAGCGGCAAGGAAATCACCGTAACCGATCCCAGGAAGGACGTCGAGGACTTCGTCATCTTCGGTGTCCGCGCCTGCGATGCGAAGGGCTTCGAGCTGATAGACAACGTCTATATGCACATGGAGCCGAGGGATTCCTACTACATCAACCGCCGCGAGCACGGAACGGTCGTGACGCTTGCCTGCGCCGAGCCTGCGAAGGAGTGCTTCTGCTCCAGCTACGGGATTGACGCTTCGCTTGCCAAGCCTTCGGGCGACGTAAGCTGCTGGAAGGCAGACGGAAAGTTCTTCTTCTCTGCCAACACGGACAAGGGCAAGAAGTTTGTCGAGAGCGTAAAGTCCCTGCTCGCTGAGGGCGATGACAAGGCAGTGGAGGCCGCAAAGAAGGACATCGCTGCAAAGACAGAAAAGCTGCCCTTCGCCCACCTGGATCTGTCCAAGCTCGGCGGAGTCAAGCCGGAGCAGATGATGAAGGTGTTCAACTCCAAGGTCTGGGACAAGGTCGCAGAGCCCTGCCTCGGCTGCGGAACCTGTACCTACGTCTGCCCCACCTGCATGTGCTTCGACGTGCGTGACTTCAATACGGGCAAGGGCATCCGGCAGGTGCGCTGCTGGGATTCCTGCATGTACAACGACTTCACGCAGATGGCTGCGGCCAACCCCCGCCTTACGCAGCGGGAGCGGAGCCGCCAGCGCTTCATGCACAAGCTCGTGTATTACCCGATGGCGCACGAGGATCAGTTCTCATGCGTCGGCTGCGGCCGCTGCCTTGAAAGCTGCCCTGTCAACATGAACATCGTCAAGGTCATAAAGGCCATCGGCGAGTCGGATGACATCTAGGATAAGGAGCCTGACATGGAAGCGAAAGAATCATTCATTCCTTATGTAGGAAAAATTATAGACATCAGGCAGGAGACCCCGGACGTAAAGACTTTCAGCGTGGTTGGCCTTGACGGGAAGAAGCTCTTTGAGCACATTCCCGGTCAGTGCGCCATGCTGATCGTTCCGGGTGTCGGTGAGTCGATGATTTCCATCACCTCATCACCGACTCTCCAGACGCACATGGAGTTCTCCATCAAGAAGTGCGGCTGCGTGACCGAGTGGCTGCACAGCGCTGAGGTGGGCCAGCAGATTTGCGTGCGCGGCCCGATCGGAAACGGCTTCCCCGTGGATACCAAGCTCAAGGGCAAGGACATCCTCGTCATTGCGGGAGGAATCGGAATCGCTCCGGTTCACTCGGTCGTCAATTACATGATGGACCACCGCGCTGACTACGGAAAGATTCAGGTCATCTACGGTTCCCGCTCCATGGCGGATCTGGTTCGTCTGGACGAGATGCAAAACGTGTGGATGAAGCAGCCCAACTGTTCGATTGACCTGACGATTGACCGGGCCGAGGAGAACTGGAAGGGCCACGTCGGATTCGTTCCGCCCTACGTGACTGAGCTGAATCCCGATCCGAGCATGACCGTCATCATGTGCGGCCCGCCAATTCTGATTCACCTCTCGCTCGACGCGCTCAAGAAGCTCGGCTTCAAGGACGAGCAGGTCTTCACGACGATGGAGATGCGCATGAAATGCGGAATCGGAAAGTGCGGCCGCTGCAACATCGGCAACAAGTTCGTCTGCAAGGACGGACCGGTGTTCAGCTTTGACCAGCTCGGA
>CADBRC010000004.1 GCA_902796985.1 uncultured Spirochaetaceae bacterium | reverse complement strand
ATGTGCAGAGCGACCCGAAATCCCAAGCTTTCGGGATTCTCTTTAACTAGACTTCCCCCGCCCTGCGTGAAGCGGAGACGTGCCGCCCCCGCTAGCGGGCATTTGCTGCCTTATGGGGAAGCTTCGGAGGGAACGTATGGAGCAGAGAGGGGACCCCAAAGCGGGCATTTGCTTGCGAGCATTAGGATTGTGAGACAGTCCGCATTGGTTGATAAAGTCGTATGATACAGATGCAAGCACTAGCCCGCGAATGGGGACACTCTGCGGGAATACGTTCCCGTCTCGGTCAGCAAGTACCCGCCCGTTGGGCTGCGGTCCGGGGACGCACGGCGCGGGGCCGTTGACAGGCGGGGGCTACAGTGATACACTTGCCCATTATGGCTCAGGATATAAAGGTAAAAACAGAAAAAACAGCAAAGGACCATACAAAAATCGGGGCTGTCATCATACTGGTGATTTCAGCCATCGTATTCATCCCCTTCGGAGGGTATGAGGTCATCAGCGCGCTTTTCGGCAAGAGGGACGTGCCCGTCTTCGGCAGCTACAAAGGAAAGAAAATCACATACGAGAAAGGTGCGGTTTTCACGAACGTGACGGAGAACCTCGCCGAGCGTTATAAGGCATACGGCATAAACGTCGACTCGTCTTCTTCTTACTATTTGTTCACCGAAGCATTCGCCGAGACCGTCAAGAACATGGCCTACGTCGATGAGGTTACCCGTACCGGCTACAGCGTTCCGGACGAAGCGGTCAACCGCATGCTGGTCAACTACTTCATGGACGAGACAGGGAACTATTCTCCCAAACTCTACAACATGACAGACAAGGCGACCAAGAAGTCCCTCCGCGAAGGCGTAGTCAAGTCGCTGGAATACAACCGCTTCCGCGATGACCTTCTTGGTTCAAGCAGCCTTTCCCTGAAAGACAGCCCCCTCTACGGCATTAAAGTCAGCTCCAAGGAAGAGGCATTCCTGACGGACATGGGTAAGGAAAAACACTCCTTCAAGTACGTTGCTTTCAATACCGAGGAGTTCCCTGAGGAAGAGGCTGTTAAATGGGCCAGGATGGACAACAACAAGGATAAGTTCGTCAAATACGATATGTCCGCAGTCACGCTGGAGAGCGAGGCGGACGCGAAGGCCCTGCTCAAGCAGCTCACTTCCAACGAGATTACCTTCGAGGATGCGGTCAGCGAGAAGTCCGAGAAGTATTACACCGACGATGACGGCAAGCTGTCACGCCCCTACCGCTACCTGCTTGAGATAAGCATCCCTGACTCCGCAAATCTGGAGAAGGTCACGAGCCTTCAGGCCGGGACACTGTCCGATGTCATCCCCACCTCCCGCGGTTACTCGATTTTCCGTAAGGACGGGGCAGACAAGACGGCAGATCTCTCCGACAGTGAGACCGTCAACGTCATCATCGGCTACATCAAGACAAACGAGCACGGCTACATCGAGGACTACTACACGAACATCGCCAAGGACTTCACGGCGCAGGCTTCCATGTCAACCTTTGAGGAAGCTGCCGGAAATTTCAGCGTTGAAGTCAAGGAGACTGAAGCTTTCCCGCTCAACTATGGCTCATCGTCCATCTACGATTCAGTTCCCGCCGACAACACGGAGCTCGCAAACCTGAGGACAAACGAAGATGCCCTGCAGAAAGCATTTGCCCTCAAGAGCGGAGAGAGTTCCGTACCTGTCGTGCTGGGAGCAAACATCATCGTCTTCCGCTGCACGGGCATTACACGGGACAATTCCGACAGTGATTCCAAAGCGCTCGCCAGCAAGCTGGAGAACGTCAACTACTACTGCGCAGAGGAGACCCTGATGAAATCCCCGAACGTCGAGAATAAAGTCTGGGATGCCTACTTCGCAAACTTCACGGAATCCGGCAGGAACTCCAACTGACGAACGACGATGAACGGCCTCTCCTTGCCGACTGCCCCGCACGGGGTGGTTCCGGAGAGGCAAGACAAACCCTGATATACAAAAACCGTCCGCTCTATTCCAAGTACGACCCGGAGCGGGCGGTTCTTTCCCTTATACAGAAGAATGCGCCGGTTGATCCGGCAAGCCTTATTCTTGTCTTTTCCCCCTGCTTGTGCTATGGCCTAAAAGAACTGTTTGCGGCCGCAGATGCACAGGCGGACATCGTTGCAGTGGAAGCGGATGAATCCCTCTGCACCGTTGCCCGGGACAGACTGACGGCCTTGGACACGGGCGGAAGGGTCAGCCTCTTTTCTGCACGTGATCTTGAAGCCTTGGACGTGCATTTGCGCCGTCTTGCCAGTACGGGCAAATACCGGCGCGTCCTCCGCCTGGACTTCAGCGCAGGAACGGCCCTCGCCCCAGCCTTTTACGGGCAGGTCGCAGCGGCGGCTCAGGAAATCATCGCCTCTTTCTGGAAGAACCAGATAACCCTCGTCAGAATGGGCCGGCTTTTTGCCAAGAACATCTTTCAGAACCTTCCCCTTCTGTCCGCGTCCTTGCAGCTGTACCAGCTGGAAGGCAGTATCTCCCGTCCCATCCTCGTCTGCGGCGCGGGGGAAAGTCTGGACAAGACGAAGGTTCCCGGCAGGGGCTGCTTTATCATCGCGGTAGATGCGGCCCTGCCCGCACTGCTGTCACGGGGCATCAGGCCTGATGCCGTCGTCAGTCTGGAAAGCCAGATGGTCATACAGAAAGCCTACATAGGAGCTGCCTCAGTCCTGACAGACTCCCCTCCCCTGCTCTTCGCCGACATTACGTCCCGCCCCTCTGTACCACGGTCCTTTCCCAACAGGACGGTCTTTTTTGCAAGTAAGTACGCCGAGGCCTCTTATCTGGACAGACTCACCGGAAAAGGAATCGTTCATGACTACATCGCCCCGCTCGGCTCGGTCGGTCTTGCCGCCGTTGCCATTGCCCTCCGCGTGCGGAAAGACGGGGGCATTCCCGTATTCGTCACCGGGCTGGATTTCAGCTATAGCGCAGGCCGGACACATGCAAGCGGCGTTCCCCACGACATACAGAGGCAGTCCATGTCCTGCCGTACCGCCCCCGCCGAAAACTACGGGGCGGCGTTCGGCCCCGCATCTCTGCCCGTAACGGGGAAAGACGGGAGCCTGATGATAAGCATCAAGTCCATGACGGGCTATGCGGAGGAATTCCGCCATATCTTCGCCGGACAGAAAAATGTATTTGACATCGGAAAGACCGGACTTGACCTCGGACTTCCCCGGGAGGAAAACGGCAGGCTTCTGGAAGCAGCGGATACGGCAAAGGCAAATGGAGAAAACAGTGAGAGCTCATGGACAGAAGCCTCTCCCCAGGCACGCGGGAATGCCGCAGCATTCCTCTCTGAGGAAAAGACAGCACTGCTCACGCTCAAAGACCTTTTGATGCATGGAGATGAGAGCCAGTACCGTAACACGTCCCAAAGCCTGGATGCACAGCTTTTGTCCCTGCTTATCGGCAGGGAATACCTCTACCTTCACTTCCCCGACGGTTACCGGCTTTCCACTGACACGGCATTCCTCAAGCGGGTTCGGGCAGAGATTGATTTCTTCCTCAAGCAGATAGGCCTCGCCGAAAGGGGATAAGCGGTGGACGACTTTCTTTCCAAGCTGAACGAAGAGCAGCTGCGTGCCGCCAGGACAACCGAAGGCCCCGTCCGGGTCATCGCCGGAGCAGGCTCGGGCAAAACCCGGGCACTGACCAGCCGCTACTGCTACCTTGTACGCGACCTGGGCATCTCGCCCAAAAACATCCTCTGCGTCACCTTCACCAATAGGGCAGCAAACGAGATGAAAGCCCGCGTCCGCTCCCAGCTCGGTGACATGGACCTGGGGCTCATCTGCACCTTCCACGCCTTCTGCACGCAGCTTTTGCACGAAGACATCAATGCACTGAACTTCCCCGCCGACTTCATCATACTGGACAAGGAGGACTGGCGGGAAATTCTGCTCCGGGTCTTCGCCGACATGAAGCTGACCCTCAAGGAGACCACCGTACAACGGAAAATTGACGAGGTCCTTGAGGCCAAGAAGATGAGCGCGGACACGTACATCGAATACATCTACAAGCTGAACAACGAGGAGCTCAAAGCCAAATGGTCCGTGCCGGGGATAAATCAGAATCAGGAAATCTTCCTGCGTTTCCTCTACGAGCAGAAAAAATGCTTCGGCGTGGACTTCAATGACCTCATCAACTTCGCCCTCTACATCCTGGAGCACTTCCCGGACATCCGCGAGAAGTGGCAGGAGCGGATGCAGTACATCATGGTGGACGAATTCCAGGACGTAAGCGCCAAGCAGTTCCGCATTGCCGAAATCCTCTCCGCAAAGCACAAGAACCTTTTCATCGTCGGCGACAGCGACCAGACTATTTACTCCTGGAGGGGCAGCCACGTCAGGCTGATACTGGACTTTGACAAAAAATATCCGGGCACGACGAGCATCGTGCTGGACAAAAACTACCGGAGTACTCCCCAGATTCTCGCAGTTGCAAACAAGCTCATCAGTGTGAACACCGTCCGCTACCCCAAAGACCTGCATGCGGTCAAAGGCGACGGAAAGAAGCCACTCTACTTCCACGCGGCAAGCGAGGCCGAGGAAGCAGAGTGGATATGCGGTGAAATCTCCCGCCTCGTCAAAGGCGGACAGAACTCCGGAGACGATACCGGCGGGGGCAAGATCCGCTATTCCGACTGTGCAGTGCTCTACCGGGCGCACTACCTGTCGAGGAGTCTTGAGGAGGCTTTCATAAAGAAGGACATCCCTTACCGCATTCTCGCGGGAACGGAGTTCTACGGCAGACGGGAGATAAAGGACGTGGTATGCTACCTGCGCATGCTGACGAGCGCAGACGACATCTCCTTTTTCAGGACAATCAACATGCCCTCCCGCAAAATAGGCAAGACCAAACAGGCTTTCCTCCGGGACTATGCGGAAAGCCACGGATGCAGCGCCTATCAGGCGCTCAAAGAAAACCTTGCGGGCGACCGCTTCAAGGGGACGGGGGCAAAGGCTTACGTCGAGGCGATTGAAAGTACCCGGGAGCTGCTTGCTGAACCGGGGGCCAACACGCCGCAGCTGCACAAGCGGTCAACGCTGGGAGATGTGTTTCAGGCCCTGCTGGATAAGAGCGGCTATGAGTCCTTCCTGCGCCTTGAGGCAGACCAGGACAGGCTGGACAACCTGGCCGAATTCAAGAGGGCAGTCAACGAGGCGGGACTGGACGACGACACGACGCTGGAAAGCCTGCTCCAGCACATCGCCCTCTTCACCGATCTGGACAGAGAAGAAGGCAAGTCAGCGGTCAAGCTTCTGACGATTCACGCAGCCAAGGGAATGGAGTTTCCCTATACCTTCATCTGCGGGCTCAACGAGGGAGTCTTCCCAAGCAGGAAAATCCAGACCCCTGATGACATGGAAGAAGAGCGGAGAATTGCCTATGTCGCCATGACGCGGGCCAAGGACGGGCTTTTTCTGAGCGACTCCGAGGGCAGGGCCAACGACAACCTCTTCAAGTATCCCAGCCGCTTCATCTTTGACGCAGGACTTGAAAACCTGGATCTAGTCAAGTCCCTGCCGGACGACCTTACCAAACAGGCACGCGCCGTCATATCCTACGATGAAGACCGGCTCAAGAATATACGGACACTGCTTGCCGCAGGCGACCGGGTCCGCCACCCCGTATTCGGAGAGGGGACAATCCTCCTCGTCAATATGGAAGCTTCCTGCTATACCGTACAGTTCGACAGCATCGCGACTGCACGCAGCATCCAGTTCGCCGCCAAACTGGAAAAAACCCCGTAGAAGCATCTTCACCCCCTTGATTAAACTTCAAGAATTCTATATAGTATTTATATTCAATTTGGGGATATAGCTCAGTTGGTAGAGCGTGTGGTTCGCAATCATAAGGTCGTCGGTTCGATCCCGATTATCTCCACTGTGTTTGGGCATAATCCCGCACACCTCCTTGTGGCACTACGCTAAGCGTTGCTTGTCGTAGTGCCTTTTTCTTTTCCCTGCGTTATGCTATACTTGCGCCCATGAACCTTCTTTCCATAAAAGACCTTGCCAAAATCGGGCGCGAGAAGCCACTCTTCACCGGGGTGACATTCGGCCTGAACGAGGGGGACAAAGCCGCCCTCATTGGCCGGAACGGCACAGGCAAGTCCACCCTGCTGAGCACGATTGCGGGGGTCCTTCCCGCCGACGACGGCACGGTTACGATAAACAAGGAGGCAGGGGTTTCCTTCCTGCCCCAGACCATCGAATTCAACGCGGATGACAGCATCGCCTCCCACATCTTCCGCTCGCACTCCCCCAAGCTGGACACGATACGCCGCTACGAGGCCGCCTGTACTGCCCTCGAGCAGGGAATGACCGCATCAGCCCAGACGGAATTCGAGCAAGTCAGCGCGCAAATGGACAGTCAGAACCTCTGGAACT
>CADBRC010000003.1 GCA_902796985.1 uncultured Spirochaetaceae bacterium | reverse complement strand
GGTCATTGTAGGAATTCGTCGCCACTGCATGGTATGCGGCTTTGAGGAAACCGTCTTCGAAGCTGAAGTTCACCTGCCCCCGCTCATACAGCTTGAGCAGCTTGGTGACAAGGCCGTTCCCCTGCAAAAAGAAGGGGATGCTCCGCTCCGTGTTGTAGAAGATGCCGAGCGCGGTCTGCTGCATCTGGTCGGAGGAGATTTTCTTCCATACGTCGGTGCGTGCCAGCGTGCTTCCAGCCTTGTAGCGTCCGTACAGTATCGCAAGGTTCTGGGGGGACTCGGAGAAATAGACGTAGCCCTCATGCACCAGATAGTAGGGGCGGGGCAGCTCTATCTTGAGCATCTTGAGTATGCCTTTGAAGAATGAGGGCATGTCCAGGCAGGGGAGCCTGACCCCGTCAACGAGGAGGCTGCTGTTGTTCTTTATGAGGAGCGAGCCCGTGAGTTTGTCGAATGCTTCCTTTCTCTTTGCCTCGTCGCCGACCTGCAGCACGAATACGGGGTCGCCGCTTCCTTCCACGCCCAGAAGGGCAAACTCCGTCCCCGTCCAGGAGAAGACGAGATCTTCGATGCTGGACTTGAAGAATTTTCTGGCGTACTTCTCGCCTTCATCCCATGCCGCCTGAATGTCCTGGGTCTGCTGTATGATGGGGAAGATTGCTTCCTTCAGCTCCGGGAGGCTTCCTGCGTGCAGGAGCGTGTAATACTGGATATTGTCGGTGAAGCGCGTCAGCATGGATGGGGCGGACGGCTTCTTGGAGACGATGGGGCCGAGCGGGGAGGAGGCAACTGCGCCTTCTTCCAGCGGGACAGTCGCTTCCAGCCTGACTTCTCCGTTGTCTATCTTGAATTCAATCAGGCTCCGTGCCTCCTCGCCGAGCATGGAGACGAGGCTTGACAGGTAGATGTTGTCCGGGGGAACGGCTTTTTTGGCGAACTTCTTTGCGCCGACCAGTATCTTGAGGGGGAAGGAGCTTTTCGCCTCAAGCAGCTTCCGTGCCTGTTCCGTGTGCTCCGGGGAGTAATCCTTCTCGAATGCCTTGAGCAGCAGGGAAGGGGACATGCTTGCCGCGAGCAGGTTCCTGCAGATTTTCAGGTAGACCCGCGTGACCGTCCCTGTGTCCTTGTCCCTGGACGTATAGATGAAGTACCCTCCGTTTTTGACGTACTCAAGCCCTTCTATTCTCGCGAAGGGCAGTATGTGGGCAGCGAGCCGCGTGACACAGGAGTACACGCCCGCGTCCGTCAGTGCCAGAAAGTCCGTCGTCTCCCCCTCCATGTAGAGGGCGAGGTCCAGCTTCCTACCAGCGGCGAGGGGAGCGTACTTGTTCTGCCTGAGCGGGCTCTGCCTGAGCGACAGGTAGGCGGCCCTCCAGGGGGCGAGCAGGGGGTCTGTGAAAAGGCTGTCCGCCGCCTTCAGGTCCAGCAGGGAACCTGCCGCCTCCCATACGTTGTCCGTGTGCAGGATGAGGCTGTAGTTGCCGGGAATGGCGGAAAGCGAAGAAACCCTGTCTTTCTTGGTGTATGCGAACCAGATGAGCGCGGCCAAGCTTGGAATCAACAGGATTGAAAACAGTATGACAAGGATGATCCTGAACGGGTGCCGTTTGCGGGAAGGACGTTTTTCACTGGACATGGCCCCATACTAGCAGATTTTCGGGATTTGCTAAAGGGGATTCTGGTCACAAAGCGTGTGAAGCTCGGCTCTGCAGCTGAGCGCTTCCCGCCAAAACCCTAGATTAAATCCCTTCTTTGTGATATACTCTTTTAACTTCATATATATTGAGGATTTGATTTTTTTATGTACAAAGCGGTTGATTCAAAGGTAAACTTCCCCAAGCAGGAAGAGGAAATCCTGAAGTTCTGGCAGGATAACGACACGTTCAAGAAGTCACTTTCACAGCGTGAGGGCGCGCCGGAATACATTTTCTACGATGGGCCGCCATTTGCGACCGGACTTCCCCACTTTGGCCACTTCATTCCCTCCACGATAAAGGACATAATCCCCCGCTACCAGACCATGCGCGGCAGGCACGTAGACCGCCGCTTCGGCTGGGACTGCCACGGCCTTCCCGTCGAGAACCTCATCGAGAAGGAGCTGGGCATCAACTCTAAGCACGAGATTGAGGCCTATGGAATAGCAAACTTCAACGATAAGTGCCGGGCCTCCGTCCTCAAGTACACGGGCGAGTGGCGCAAGACGATCACCCGCATGGGCCGCTGGGTTGACTTTGACAACGACTACAAGACGATGAACCCGGACTACATGGAGTCCATCTGGTGGGTCGCCAAGTCCCTCTGGGACAAGGGCCTCATCTACGAGGGCAAGTACATTCTGCCTTACTGCCCCCGCTGTTCCACCGTCCTTTCTACCCATGAGCTTGCCCAGGGCTATAAGAAGAAGCAGGATCCGGCCATCACGGTACGCTTCAAGGTGACTAAGGCACCTGCTGCCATAGACGATCCGGACATGGCCGACGGAAAGACCTTCTTCCTGGCCTGGACGACGACCCCCTGGACTTTGCCGTCCAACGAGGGCCTGTGTATGGGGCCGGAGATCGACTACGTGAAGATCCGCGACAAGTCGAGCGGCGACTGCTACATTCTTGCGGCTTCCCGCCTTGCAGCCTACTACAAGGACGAGAAGGACTACGAGGTCCTGTACAGCCGCAAGGGCGCGGACTTCATCGGGGCCAGGTACGAGCCGCTTTTCCCCTATTTTGCCAATCTTGCCGTCAACGAGGACGGATCCGAGGGAGCCTTCCGCATGTTCAACGCGGACTACGTGTCCACCGAGGACGGAACGGGAATCGTCCACATCGCGCCTGCGTTCGGTGAGGAGGACAGCAAGGTCTTCAGGGAGGCCAACAAGGGCAAGGCCGCGAACGCGACTATCCCCTCCGTGGAGCCGATCGATGCGGAGTGCAAGTTTACGAAGGAGGTCTCCGACTACGAGGGCCGCTTCGTCAAGGACTGCGACAAGGACATCATGGACCGGCTCAAGAAGGAGGGCAAGCTTGTCCGCCGCGAGACGGTTGACCACGAGTATCCCCACTGCTGGCGCTGCGGCTCCCCCCTCATCTACCGGGGAATCGGCAGCTGGTTTGTCCGCGTCGGCGACGAGCATGAGAAGCTGCTCAAGGCGAACAGCCAGATAAAGTGGCAGCCCGCCCACATAAAGGAGGGGCGGTTCGGCAAGTGGCTTGCCGGAGCCAGGGACTGGGCTGTCAGCCGCAACCGTTACTGGGGCAACCCCATCCCCATCTGGAAGTGCGACGACTGCGGTGAGGCCCTCTGCGTGGGCAGCCGCAAAGAGCTGCAGGACCTGTCCGGCGTATGGCTGGATGACCTGCACAAGCAGTTCGCCGACAAGGTGACGATAAAGTGCAAGAAGTGCGGCGGCGTCATGCACCGCATCCCGGAGGTGTTCGACTGCTGGTTTGAGTCCGGTTCCATGCCCTATGCTCAGGTGCACTATCCCTTCGAGAATAAGGAGAAGTTTGAGAAGAACTTCCCGGCGGACTTCATTTCCGAGGGCCTTGACCAGACCCGCGGCTGGTTCTATACGCTGACCGTCCTGGCTGCCGAGATATTCGACCGACCGGCCTTCAAGAACTGCATCGTCAACGGAATCGTCCTTGCCGAGGACGGCCGCAAGATGAGCAAGAGCCTCCGCAACTACACGGATCCGGTAGAGGCGATCAACAAGTTCTCCGCCGATGCGATCCGCCTCTTCCTGATGCATTCGGCCGTCGTCAGGGCCGACGAGATCCGCTATTCGGACGACGGGGTGCGCGACGTGATCAAGAGCATCATCCTGCCGCTCTGGAACAGCTACAGCTTCTTCGTCCAGTACGCCAACATCGACGGCGTGACCTGCACGGGACATGAGTTTGACAAGGAGCTGCCCGTCAACCCGCTGGACCGCTGGATCGTGTCCGTCGCGCAGAAGATGGTGGACGACGTACGCGCGGCGATGGACGACTATGACCTGTCCTCCGCAATCGACCCGATGCTTTCGTTCATCGACCAGATCAACAACTGGTACATCCGCCGCAACCGCCGCCGCTTCTGGAAGAGCGGAAACGACTCTGACAAGCTGGAGGCTTACGGGGCGCTCTACTATGCGCTGCGCACCTTCACGCTGGTCGCCGCTCCCTTTATCCCCTTCCTGACCGAGGCG
>CADBRC010000002.1 GCA_902796985.1 uncultured Spirochaetaceae bacterium | reverse complement strand
CATGGCGGACAGGAAATACCGCAGGCAGGCCTGCGACTCCGGTTCCGGGCCGGACAGGAACATCTTGAAGGCGACGTCGTCCTTCAGCGGCAGCCGCTCTCCCCGGGCCACCATCTCGGAGGCCTGCGCCAGCAGGGCCCTTGAGAAGACAGGCTTCCGCGCTTTCTTCTGGTTTGCTTTTCGCTTTCTCTTCGTTTTCATACGCATATATATCTGTCCGCGGGGGACAGGAATGTGCATTTCGCAAAGAAAAAATTTGTTCCGGGGGTGTCTTTTTATAAGCCGCGACTGTAATCGAGCAAAAATCCTGCCGGGATCGCCCCGTCTTGCCACGGACGGCCCCGGCCTGTATAATGGCGGTATGTCTGATGTGGCTGGACAAAAAGCTGAAATGCGGCAGGTGATGGGGAACGAGGCGATTGCCCTCGGTGCCCTGGCCGCGGGAGTAAACGTGGTCGCGGGCTATCCCGGGACGCCGTCCTCTGAGATAATCGAATGTATTTCCAAATACAACAGGGAGACCGGGACGTACGTCGAGTGGTCGGTCAATGAGAAAGCTGCGGCCGAGGTCGCAGCGGGGGCTTCCATCGCAGGCTCGCGCAGCCTGATTACGATGAAGCAGGTGGGGCTCAACGTCGCCTCCGACCCCTTGATGTGCCTGGCCTATGTCGGGGTCAAGGGCGGCATGGTCGTCGTCAGTGCGGACGACCCCGGCCCCATCTCCAGCCAGACCGAGCAGGATACGCGGGTTTTCGCCCGATTCTCCAAGATGCCGGTGCTCGATCCGTCCAGCCCCGCCGAGGCTTTCCGCATGGTGCAGGAGGCCTTCGACCTGTCGGAGAAGTATAATACCCCGGTCATCATCCGTCCGACGACCCGGGTCTGCCACGCCTACGAGAGCATGGAAGTTCCGCCTTTGCCGCAGCAGCGGGAGCGGGGCAGCTTTGTCAAGGACACGGCGCGCTGGGTCATCTTTCCCCGTGCCTCATTCCTGAACCACAAGCGGATTTTTGAACGGAACGAGCACGTCCTTCCCGACGTCTTCTCTTCCTCCCCCCTGAACAGAGTGGAGCGGCCTTTCGCGGAAAGCGCAGAATCTGCTCCGGCAGCCGCTTCCTGCGGGAGTTTCGGCATTGCCTGTTCGGGAATAAGCTATGCCTACGTCAGGGAGGCGCTGGAACTCCTCAGGAAACAGGAGCCGTCCAATTCTGTGCTGGCTAACATCGTCGTCCTCAAGGTCTCCACTCCCTATCCCTTCCCGGAGAGCCTTGCCGCAGGCTTCCTCAGGCAGGCCGGGGAAGTCCTCGCCGTCGAAGAGCTTGATCCGGTGCTGGAGCGCGAGCTCATATATATAGAAGGAAAATTCCATCTGGACGCCGCCGTTCACGGCAAGCTGGACGGCAGCATCGCGGAAGCCGGGGAGAACACGGTAGAAAGCGTCAGGCAGGCGATTGCGGCCTTCATCGGAATCAACTGCGCAGAGGAAGAGGCTCCCGTACTGCCCGACCTCCCTGTCCGTCCGCCCGTCCTCTGCGCGGGCTGCCCGCACCGGGGGGCTTTCTACGCGGTCAAGCTCGCGACTAAGGGGGCCAAAACGGCTTTCTGCGGGGACATCGGCTGCTACACCCTGGGCAACTCCAGGCCGCTCGACATGTGCGACTCCTGCCTCTGCATGGGGGCGGACATAACGATGGCGCAGGGACTCTACCACAACGAGCCTGACCGCCTCTGCTTCTCCTTTATCGGGGACTCGACCTTTTTTGCCTCCGGCATACCCGGGGTGGTCAACGCGGTCTACAACCAGTCCCGGCAGGTTATCTGCGTGCTGGACAACTCCACGACGGCGATGACAGGCCACCAGCCTCACCCGGGGACGGGCCGCACGATGATGGGCCAGGTCGTGGACAAAATCAGCATAGAGAAGATTCTTGCTGCCGTCGGGGTTTCTCCCGTCCTTACAGTGGATCCCTTCGACATCGGTGCTTCCGTCGCCGCCGTCAAGGATGCCGTCGCGTCCCCGGGTGTGAGCGCGGTTATCTTCCGCGCTCCCTGCATCGCCGTCGCGGGCAGGCTGGGGCACAAGTTCCCTTCTCCGAAGTCAGTGGATGCGGGCAGATGCATCGGCTGCCGCAAGTGCGTCAGCGAGCTGGGATGCCCCGCCATATCGCTGGACGCAGAGAGCCGGAAGCCCGTCATAGACAGGGCGACCTGCACGGCATGCGGACTGTGTGCGCAGGTCTGTCCGGTACAGGCCATACAGGCGGCAGGGGAGGGAAAAGACAAATGAGCCGGAGCATCATAATCTGCGGGATAGGCGGGCAGGGGACGGTCCTTGCCGCCAAGGTAATTTCACAGGCTGCGCTTATGGCGGGCGAGAAGGTCCTGTCCGCCGAGACAATCGGCATGGCGCAGCGGGGCGGCCCGGTCGTCAGCCATGTCCGCATAGGGGAAGACGCATTCTCCCCCCTCGTCCCTAAGGGCGGGGCGGACGTGATGATTGCCTTTGAGGCCGCCGAGGCAGTCCGCAACATCGGCTACCTCTCCCCGTCTTCGGTCGTCATCGTCAGCCGCAAGGTCATCCAGAGCGTCACGAGCTCCCTGGCGGGCAAGAGCTTCCGTGCGGAGGAGATGCTTTCCGCGCTGGAAAGCAGGGCTTCCAGAGTCGTCGCAGTGGACACGGACAGCGTCTGCGGGCGGCTTGGCTCGGCGAAGGTCGCGAACATGGTGCTGCTGGGAGCTGCCTGCAGGGAAGGCCTGTTCCGTCTGGAGGATGTCGATGCGGCAATGAAAAAGCTCGTAAAAGCGGACTTTTACGAGCTTAACAAAAAGGCTTTGGAGGCTTTTCTTTAGGACTGTTTAATCTTCGACGAACAGAACGAGGTTCAGTCCGTCCTTTTTCAGCTTGACGTCGTGCTCGTTGCCGTCCTTGAACTCATCCGGCGTAAGGGGCACGGCTTTCTTTATCTTCTTCTTGTCCATCCAGTCGGTGAACCTGATTATGCCGTAGTAGACAAGAATCTTCCGGGTCTTGCTGTAGACGTAGAGGTTGACCGGCAAATCCTGAATCCTGCTCTTCTTGGAGGACAGGAAGATGCTGTCGTTCTCGCTCTCCTTGATGACGTCGCCGCTGACGACATAGGTCTGGGCGGAGGCTTCGTAGACGGAGACAGTTCCCGTGTCGGCCGACATGTTCATTCCTGCATCGTAGATGTAGAAATTGAGGTTCTCGTCCTTCTGGTCGCTGACAATCTTATATTTGTTGTCCTTCGGTTTGATTATCTTAATCGCGAAGTAGCGGTAGTGGGTATAGTCGATTCCACGGTAGAAGGTATGGAAGAGGTGAGGGTTGGGAGCCCAGCGGTCCATCCTGACCGGGTTTATGAGGTGCCACTCTTCGGGGAAACGGCCTCCCCAGCCGTAGACTTCTGCGCTGATATTCTTGTCGTAAGTGCGGTTGTAGACCTGGACACCGATTTTAAAGCGTCCTTCGTCTTCGTCCGGACCGCTGTCAACGACGAGATATGTTGCCCCTTCGCTGTCAAATTCGGGAAGATTTATCTGAGGAACGATATAGGCTTTGGGGCCGGTATCCTCCTCTGCTTCTTCCTCTTCTTCCGCAAGTGCCGGATCCGTGGTGACGCCCGCTGCTGCCGTTCCGTCCTGTGCCACATCCTGTGCAAAAACTGAAAGGCTGAAAGAGAATGCGGCTAGTACTGCAAGTGTAAAAAACCTTTTCATATATTTCATTTGTCGGAAATCATAGCAGGAACTTTATAGTTTGAAAAGTAGAATGAATGGGTCGATTGATTTAATTTTCTATTATATAGTATAATTTTCAATATGTTTCCGCCATATAGCGAAGAAAAGGCCTTGAAGCAATGCCGCTGGCTCATGGAAAAACTGGACGCGGGCGATATTGCCCTTGCGCAGCTCTCCGCAGTG
>CADBRC010000001.1 GCA_902796985.1 uncultured Spirochaetaceae bacterium | reverse complement strand
GTGCTGGAGCCGTAGGTCTCGCCGTCGCTGTCGGCGACTCCCCCGGTTCCGCTACAGGAGCTTATTAATAGAAGAAAGACGAGGAGGATAAGAGAAGTTAGTTTTGCCACCCCCCCCCCCGTAAGCTATTGCTAACTACTGGGGTTATAACGGCCAACATTTTTTTCATACGCGGGCACTCCTTGCCGTTTGGACTTCAACCAGTATAAACCATTTATCCGAATCTGTCACCTACATCAGAGGGTAGTTTTTGGGGGAATCTACAACTTTATTTAAGAAATCTGCGTCAAAATGGGCCGGCCAAGGAACGCCAAGATGGACGGGGAGCGGGAAGCCTTGTGCTACGGCTGAGCCCGCCGTCCCCGTCGTGCCGTTTACTCCGTCTTGAACTGGCGCACGTTGCTTCCAAGCTGGGTCACGTTGGCAGCGAGCTCCTCCACGCACTTGTCCAGCCGCATGCCGCTCCGGGCAATGTTCTGCGCGTTGTCGGACATGCTGGCTATGCTCTCCCGCACGGCCTCAAGCGAACCGCGCAGCTTGTCCATCTCCACCAGGACGCGGCGGCTGCCTTCCGCCATCTCGCCGGAGGAAGACCGGACGTTCTCGGCGGTCCTGTCCATGCTCGCAAGGGAGGCTATGACGCCGCGCGAGTCCTCGTTCTGGCTTTCCAGAGAGGAGCGCACCGACTGCACGAGCGCGTCCGTTTCGTGGATGCGGGCCGACACCCCGGAGAAGGCTTCGCTGGACTCCTGCGAGGCCGCGACGATGTCGCCGATGCTGTCCTGTATGTTCTTGAGCTGGTCTCCGATCGTCTTGGACTGACCGGAAGAGGTCTCGGAAAGCTTTCGGATCTCGTCGGCGACGACTGCGAAGCCCTTTCCTGCCTCGCCCGCGTGGGCAGCCTCGATTGCGGCATTCATCGCGAGCAGGTTGGTCTGCTCGGCAATCGACGCGATCGCCGTGTTCGCTTCCTGCAGCATCTGGGACTGCTGTTCGATCTGGGAAATCCGCTCGTTCACCTTCTCCTGCTTGGACATGCCGCTCTGCGCCTCCTTGTCCAGCAGGGTAAATGAAGAGGCCATGCTTGCCATGGAGCCGCTTATCTGCTCAATGCTCTGCACCAGCTTGCCGACCGCGGAGGAGGACTCGCGGATGCTCCTGGTCTGGGAGTCTATCATCTCGTTGACCGTGGAAATGCTGGAGGCAACCCCCTGTATTACGCCGGAAGTCTCGTCAAAGCCCTCCGACTGGCTCTTTACCTGTTCCTGCACGTTTCCGATTCCCAGACGGATGCTCGTCATGGAGTCGGAAACGGACGCGACGCTTTCCTTCATGTCCCTGGAGACGACGTCGAGCGTGGAGCTGGAATTCTTTATCGTCCCGATCATGTCCTCAAGCCGCTCGGAGAAGAGGTTGAAGCCGTTCGCGAGCATGGAGGCTTCCTTGGTAAAGAAGTCGGGGTAGCGGCGGGAGAAGTCGCCTTTCGCAATCTGGTCGCAGCCCGAGGCCAGTTCCTTGAAATGCCTGGACACCCGGTTGGAAAGGATCACGTCTATGACGGCCATCAGCAGGACTATTCCGATGAGGCCCAGAAGGACATAGCTTGCAAGCTTGGTGTAGCCGCCGGAGAAATCCGACGCAGGCCCTTCGATCACGATGAACCAGTCCGTGTTTTCTATCGGATGGACGCCGTAGAACCTGCCGCCTTCGATGAAGGACTTGGACTTTCCGTCAAGATATCCCTTTTTGTCAAAGGAGGTGAATGAAGTGCCGTCGAAGTAGTTCCTGTTCATGATTGCGGAGCTGTCGTCGTTCGTCAGGTACAGGCCCTCAGCGGTGATGATGTAAATCCGGCTGTTCTGCGAAAGGGATATGTTTTTCACGGCTCCGCTGAGCGCGTCAAGCACGATGTCGAATGCCGAGACCCCTATGATCTTCCCGCTCTCGTCAAGGACCCGGTAGCTTATCGTGACGATCAGCTTTCCCGTGTTCGCATCGACGAAGGGTTCGGTATAGCAGAGCCCGTTCCTGTTGTTCATGGCGTTCTTGTGCCACTGGCGGGACTGCATGTCAAAGTCGGCGGGGGCCTCCCAGCCGGAATTCGATATGAGGGTACCGCCGTCCCAAATCTGCTCCGCCGTCGCGTAATAGAGGAGCGTGTCGCCTGACAGGTCCCTGCCCATGCTCTGGATGACGGAACGCAGCTGCTCACGGTCGCCCGCCAGGGGAGGCACGACATTGGACAGGTTCACGACCAGCTCGTTGTATTCGCCGAGGAGTCCGGAAACCTCCTTGTCCAGGATCTCCATCGTCTGGTCGACGGACCGTATGGTGGACCTGTTTATGACGTGCAGCATCAGGCCGATATAGGATATGCTCAAGAACAGGGTGACGATGAGCATCGACCCTATCGTACCGAGCAG